>JAGLRY010000114.1 GCA_023135995.1 Candidatus Aminicenantota bacterium
GCAGCGACCTCAACTCGTGAATAATTCAGGGTAGTTGTCAGTAGATTATAGTATCTTCTTTTTATTGTAACAATAAAGTTATGGATTTTTTTTATCTCAAATTATAATGTTAGACAGAAAGAAATATGTCGAATTCAGGACAAATCTTAATAATCGAAAGGAGGGCTCGTAAAGATGAAAGATAAAAGGTCCATTTTTATCGTATGTCTTTTTCTCTGTATCTCCGCCATTCTTCTCCTATCCGGGACTACGGAAGAGAGACAGGTTGCCCGGGATGCTTGCACAGACATCATCGTTGGAAAAGACGCCTCTGTGGACGGCTCTGTGATCACGTCCCACACAGGCTGCTGTCCCGAATGCCGTGTGCATATCGTTCCTGCGCAGACCTTTAAAAGGGGAGATGTGGCCCCTGTTTACTATGGGCTACAGGATGTGAAAAAACCTCTTAAGGAATACGGCAGAGTTTTGGGATACATCCCTCAGGTCGAAAAGACGTATGCTTATTTTCACACAGGCTATCCCCAAATGAACGAACACCAACTGGCCATCGGGGAGAGCACTCTGAGCCAGAGAGATGAGCTAAAGGTGGATATTAGCTCAGGAAAACAGATCATGACCATCGAGCAGGCCCAGCTGTTTGCCCTCCAGCGATGTAAAACAGCCAGAGATGCCATTGACCTGATAACGACGTTAGTGGAGAAATACGGTTTTCTTCCTTCATGTGGTCCTCAGTCCGAGGGGCTCTGCATTGCTGATCCTGATGAGGCCTGGGTATTGGAAGTTTTCAGCGTGGGCCCTGAGTGGGAACCCGAAAGTGGAGAACTCGGTGCGATATGGGCAGCGCAGAGAGTTCCGGACGACCACATCGCCATTGTACCCAACTGGAGTATCATTAAAGAGATCGACCTCAAAAATACAGATTATTTTAGGGCATCGAAAAACTACATGCAGGTTGCTATAGACCATGGTTGGTATGATCCTTCCAGCGGAAAGCCATTTGTCTGGCAGGAGGTGTATTCACCCATCCCCCGGGAATGGGCCCTGAGTCGATTCTGGTTGTTTTTCAGCACATATGCGCCCTCCTACGAGAAGTGGCCCAATAAAAAACTGATAACTCCATTCAGCAGCTATGATGCTTACCATCAGTATTTGGAGGATATTGCCATCTATCCGTTTTCCGTCAAGCCAGATAAGAAGCTTTCTGTTCAGGATGTGATCGCGTTCCAGCGTTCAATCTATGAAGGGACCATCTATGACATGACCGCAGATACAGATTGGTTGGTGCCCGATGGCAGAGGAGGTTATAAGAAAAGTCCTCTAACCACACCATTCCCCACACGAGATATGAGGGAACTCCTGGATATCACATGGCGCCGGATGGTCTCCAGAGGTGGCTATGGTATGGTCGCCCAACTGAGAGGATGGTTGCCCGCAGCCATTGGAGGTATCTACTGGTTTTATGTCGACAACCAGTACACCAGCACTTATGTGCCCATCTACGCAGGGACTCAAGAAATTGCTTCTTCCTATAAAACCTACGACCCGGATAAATTTAGTGACGATTCAGCACGATGGGCCGTCGATTTTGTGGACAATCTGCTTTATCTGCGATGGCAGGAAACGATCAAAGACCTTAAAAAAGTCCGCGATCCTTTGGAGGCGAGCTTTTTTGAAAACCTGGAGTCCATCGACAAAGAAGCACTTGCCCTCTACAAGACAGATCCTGATAAGGCCAAGGGGTTCCTCACAAAATATACGCGAAAGAACATGGAAAAGACTGTCAAGATGTACCGCGAATTGCGCAAATTTCTCATCACAAAATACACGAACAACAAACTGGGGCTTTAAAGAATCAGATTTTCTGACAGCTATCCTCCGAAAATTGTAAAAAATTCAAGGGCATGCTGGAGCCAGTGCATCCAGTTGGAAACCCATTTCCAGGGAGCTAATCGATTCGGTTTGACGGTCTTGCTGTTGTTTGTCCGATTGATATCGATCACCAGATCAAAATCCGGGTCGACGATCGCCCTTTCCACTTTTAGCGGTCCTTCATACGCGAATCTCTTCCATCTGTACTGGCCATCCCACTGTTCTTTGATCTCACTGCCATCCTCGAAGACCACGAGAACATCGACGGGAACTTGGACCTCACCCAGTCGTCGCACAAGGACCTCCGTCTGGTAGATCGGCTTTTCACCTTTTTGGCTTCTGCGCTCCGTGTATTTCTCATCGATCCAACCCTTGGGAATCCGCTTTCTCTGGCTTTTTATCTCTCCGATCGCATAGTCCAATTTACCCGATCCATACACGAATTGATCCAGGAACCAACTCATATCTTGCCCAGAGTATTCATTCACAACGGTGTAAAAGTCTCGTGGCTTTGGGTGTCTAAACCAGTAGCGGGTGGAATACTCTTTGATCATCTCGGCAAACAGCGCTTTCCCCATAAACCGTTTCAGGGAGCGAAGCATCAACTCCGCTTTGGCATAGGAATTGGCGCCATAGCTGTTTCCGGTCATGAAATTCCAGGTGAAATTTTGCATAACATCCATATCTGATGTTCGGCGATGTCTGGAGATACCAGAGGATTCTATGGGAATGGTCACTTGTTTGAAGGTCGCCGGAATCCCAAAATACATTTTGGAATAGACTGGCGCATCATAAGCTGCGTAGTAGACCTCCGAATCCAGGAATGAAGTGAATCCTTCATCCAGCCACGCATCCTCGAACTCGTTATTGCCCACGAGGCCATAGAAATACCCATGACCGAATTCATGGATCGTGATGCCTTCAGGGCGGGGGATGCGGTCTCGGGTCAGGAAATATGTCCCTCCAGTGAAGAGTGTCGGATATTCCATCCCACCGCATCGGTTGTTGTAGGCTGGGTCGACACAAGTCACGGTCGTATAGGGATAATCACCGTACCATTGGCTGCATAATCTGATAGAATGTTTGACGGCGTTCATGTATCGATCCTTCTGACTCCTGTGGTAAGGCTGAAGCAAGAGGGTGATCTCAACAGTCTTACCTGGAGTAAACATATAATCTTCCTTGAACTCAAGGTAATGGGGGCTTGCGGTCCAGGTGAAATCATGGACGCTGTGCTGGAAAAACCTGTGGGTTGTCGTGCCATCTTGGTTATTCGTCTTTTCCCGATGTTCTCCGGTGGCGCCGATGATAAAATGTGAAGGCACCGTGATTCTCACGTCGTAAGTCCCGTAATCCGCATAAAAATTGCTCGAAGCATGGAACTGGTGACAGTTCCATTGTCCATCTTCAAACACGCCGATCTTCGGAAACCACTGTGCGATAAAATAGCTGTCTCTGTAAACACCCGTTCTGTGAATAGGGCGGGGGACTCTGGAAGAAAAATCGATACGGAGGAGGATCGTTTGTCCCGGCTCTACAGGTTGGGGAATCCTCACTGCCATGACGGTTTGGTCGTAAAAATTATCATTGTCGGGGTGACGAAATTCTTGTGTGTGAGTCAGGTCGTATTCACCCGAGCCTTCCTCTTCGATCAACTTGATCGAGTTGATGCGAATGTATCCCCAATCGTCTTTGGTGTTAGACCTGTAGATCTGTCCCCATCTCTTTGATCCTTCTTGGAGAAAATCGCTCATGTTGTTCTGGAATCCGTTCCAGTAGAGGTGGAACCAGAGTTCGTCTGTGGAAAAATCAGTGGTGTTGGTCCAGTAAAGGAGCGCTGTAGCAGTTATTGTCTTGTTCTCTGTGTTGAGTTTGACGTCCATCGTGTAATTCGCGATCTGTTCACAAAAGGGCTCATCAGACGCGAAAACGGAAAAGACAAGCACAAAAACCAATAGGGCACCTGCAATGTATGCTTTTTTGATCAATGGATCCTCCAGTCTCTCAAGAGTCTGGCCAGATATTACCACGACTTGTGATAAGAAGTCACCCAAGCAAAACGAGAAGGGCCGCTGGATCCTGGAGAATACCTACAACGGCCGCTTCCAGGTTAACATCGAACGCAAGGGTAAACCCAGCAAGTGGATCACCATGAATGCTCTAAGAACAATAAAACAGAGAAATCTCTTGATAAATCTAGGGAAGAGTATGGTAAACAAAGGATAGTGATTTAATTCGTTGCATTATTATTTCTAAATCATTATCATATTTTATGGGAATAATAAAAAATACGAAGGATTCCAGTCTCGTACGGATCAGAATTTTAATATAGAGGGGATTTTTTTGAATAGATATATGGGGATATGATATAAGAAGGAGGGGAAATCATGTTTGCGCGAATCACTACAATACAAGTCAAAACGCAATATATCGATAAGGTTATAAAGATCTTAAAAGAGAGTGTTGTCCCCGCAGCTAAATCGCAAAAAGGATTCAAAAAGATCTATGTTTTTCTTAATCGAGAAACAGGGAAAGCTCACTCTATAGCATTGTGGGAAAATCAGGAAGATGCGATCGCCAATGAAAAAAGCCTTTATTACCAGGAACAGCATGTCAAGCTCTTGCCGTTCTATAAATCAGATCCTTTCAAGGAAGGATTTGAGGTTATCGTTGATGAATGAGTTGATTCAATACAATCGGAATAACAAAAACACGAATCAAACAGACTTAACGCCATCCGTTTGACACTCTTTACCCGAATCATTATCCTACCTATTTGAACCTTTTAGAACCATGGACAAACTCAAAATTCTCGTCTCTGCTTACGCATTCAATCCCAAAGCATGGACTTTGAATGAATTTGATCGGGGGATTCTGGGCTGGAATCTGGTGGATCGTCTCAGCCGTTTTTATGATATCTGGGTGATCACCCACAGTAACAACAGCGATGACGTTTTGGATGCGCTATCGGCAGGAGCTCTCCCCAAAGTGAATATCCATTTCGTCGATTTGCCAAAATGTTGGCGATTTCTTCATAAAACTGCGTTTGGTCGATGGTTCTGTTATTTCCTCTGGCAAAGAAAGGCCTGGAAATACTCTCGGTCTCTTCACGATGAAGTCGCCTTCGATGCGGTTCATCACCTGACCCCAGAATATGATTGGATCCCCAGCTTCATCGGCGCCTATTTACCCGTTCCTTTTATTTGGGGACCTTTAGGGGGAGGGGAGAGACTTCCCAAAGGCTTGCTCGCGGAGAGTTCTTTGTTTGATCGTTGCAGAGACAGGTGGCATCTGATTGGACAATGGTTAGGTCGTGAACATCACGCGAGAAGGGAAGGCGAAAGGCGGGCCCGGGCCATACTCGTCTGCAACCAGGAAACGAGGATGAGGTTTTCCAAAAACGATGTCCAAAAGTTGCATTACTTCCCGCTTACGGGAGTTTCTTCAGTTAATATACAGCCAGCCCCCAAAAAAAAATCTTATGATCAGCGGACTTTCCGGATCATATCGGCGGGATGTCTAGATAAAAAAAATGGATTCAGTCTTGCCATTAAAGCATTTGCTCTTTTTTCAGAGAGTTTCTCAGCGTCGGACTTTGTCATTTTTGGTGAAGGGCCTGAACAAAGGAAGCTCGAACTAAAAATCGAAGACAATAAGCTCGATTCGAGTGTCAGAATCCATCCATGGATCGATGGCAAAGCTCTTCATGAAAGGATGCAGGACAGCGACGTTTTTTTGTCCACGGGATTGTATGACAGGAGTGGTTTTTTTGTTGTCAGAGCTATGGCCGCGGGCCTGCCTGTGGTTTGTTTGGATACGGGTGGGTCAGGAATGCATATTCAAGAGAATTGGGGGATACGCGTGAAACCCGAGAATCCTGAACAATGTGTCCGAGATTTAGCCAGAGCTTTAGGAGAACTCTATAGAGACAAGGCCTTGCGCAGAAGAATGTCTCAAGCTGCATTCAAGAATATCAAAGACAATTACACATGGAGGGAAATGGGGAAGACACTTAAGAGGATCTACGGAGAAGTCCTTCTTCAAGAGGAAAACATCCATTTTTCCAAAAGGGGGGAGGAGCGGTTCTTCTATTAAACGGTCTTCAAGGATAAACAGGCGTAAAAATGAGGTTTTTTATTTCAGGCCGAATATACGACTGGCTTATAGAGCCAATCGTGAAGCGTATCAAACAAAGAGTCGCTTTTTATTTCCATAAGTATGACCTTTTTCCAGCTTTGGATATTTGCTGCGGAACAGGGACACAATGCCATATATTGGGGACAAAGAATCCGAATATTTACGGATTAGACATCGATCAGACGATGGTGGGGTATGCGGCTATGAAGTATCCGCAGCGGTCCTTCATCTGTGCTGATGCGACTGAGATTTCGTTTAAAGATCAATCGTTCAAAGGTGTCCTCATCTCGTTTTCGCTGCACGACAAGACATCCGAAACGCGAGATGAGATCATGAATGAAGTCCAGCGATTACTCTCCCCAGAGGGCAACATTGTTTTTGTGGATTTTGAGAATCCTTGGAATATCCGCTCCAAACTGGGAGCAATATTTTCTTTTTTGATCGAGAGGACAGCCGGTGGTGACCATTTCAGGAATAACCGCCAGTTTTTAAAACAGGGAGGACTGCGGGATTTTATCAAAAGACATCAGCTCATTGAGATTGAGCGTCATAACATAGAATTGGGGACTGTTGCCATAGTCGTGACCAAATTCCGTGATTGACGGCGTTGCGTGTGCCCCAATTGGTGATTTCGAAAACGAACAACGGGACAGCAGAGCAGCTCTATTTAAAAGTAGGGACCGTTTCCCAAACGGTCCGTTCGGGGAACGGACCCTACATAAAAAGAAACTGACCTTTATTTACATAACACTTTTTTTTATTATTCTGCTAAACTAGTGGGAAAGGGCGAAAAATGAAAATATATAAGACTTTCTATGATTCCAAAGTGGGAATTTTTGAGATTGAAGGCACAGAAAAGGCGATTACTAAAGTCAATTTCTCAGACAAAAAAAAGATCAAGTCCGAACCGAATCTCCCTCCCATACTCAAAAAATGCCTAAAACAGTTGGATGAGTACTTCAAAGGAAAGCGGCAGAATTTTTCTCTGGAGCTCCATCTGGAGGGAACAGATTTCCAGAAAAAGGTCTGGGAACAACTTCAGAGGATCCCTTATGGAGAAACCGCCTCATACAAGGATGTGGCAGTCGCCATCGGGAACGAGAAAGCGGTTCGCGCTGTTGGGGGTGCCAATGGTATGAACAATATTGCTATTATCATTCCCTGCCACCGTGTGATCGGCGCAGATGGTAATCTTGTCGGCTTCGGCGGGGGCCTGTGGCGAAAAGTTTGGCTCCTCAATCACGAAAAACAATAGAACGGCCAATACTTCCATACATTGAACGTTCGTGAACCGATCACAAATCTAAGTGCTCGACTATCTCAGAGGCAATGAGAGGGGCATTACCACCAGCACGGTTATTGATGAGGAGGTAGACCCATCTGCCGTCCCTCAGCGCTGCTCTCACAACCGTGACAGTATCTTGAACAGTGCTGGGATGCAGCATTCCCTCAACCAGCGCGTTGAAAGGGAAAGCAGCCGCATAGGTCTCTGTATAGGTTTTTCCCCGGGGAGTCAGAAGGCGGATGAGAAGAGAGTTGTCGCTGTTGAATTTGGCCCCTTGAGCTTTCTCGAACTGGCTGTGCAGTGAGGGCAGCCATGTCCAGTGGGACAACACAAGGCCAACCCCATGTTTTGCTAATACATCAAAAAGTGGCTGCGCAAGCAGTCGCCCTGTCCTGATTTCCACATGGTAGCGACTATCTTTAGGAATGTTGCTGAAAAATTCATCCAATTCTGATGCAAGGTTCTCCGGAGTCGAAGACTCGCTCTTTCTCTGGTATTCCTGCTCGAATATCATTCCTGTCAATGAGGTATCCAGCAATGAAGTTGCGGGCTCGTAGAAACCCTTGATGTACAATTTTGTGTTCAAATAATCCGTGTTTTCTACGTATGTTTTACCACGGCGAAGCTTTTTTGCAAGAACTAACTGAGGCACTTTGAGGATCATGCGGTTGTTCTCTGTCATGTGTTTTTGGTATGTCCGGAGGACATGGAGATTTTGCGTCGGAGTGCCCTTACTGTCGACCAAGGAACGATAGAAAGTAAAATCGATCTCGAGAACGGAAAAATGATCGTAGTACTCAACAACACTGTCTACAGGAAGGACTTCCTCAGTGAAGGTTTTCACTCCAACAGTTGTGGTCCTTCGGGTTATTCTTCCTTCGTATTTTTCTTTGGAGTAAATCTGCCCTATCCATCCGGCATACCTATCGCTTGTCGTGCCAATAAAAAGATGTGGATGAATATCCTTAAACAGGAAATTCTCTTTGAGCTCTTTCGCAGCGATTTTCATAATTCTCTTATAGAATATTAACACCGATCAAAAAATACAAATAAGCAAACTGTCATGAATTCGGGATTGCTTATTCTGGAGTCGTGAAATTTGCGTGTGATACGATTTTATAATATATTACTGTAACTTAGAAGGAGAGACAAATGAGGAAATACGGAGATCTGGAGAATAAAAGAGCTATCATCACTGGCGGTGCTAGTGGAATTGGCCTGGCCACAGCCCAAAGGTTTTCTGACGAGGGGGCCAGAGTCGTGATCTTTGATTGGGACAAGGAACGGCTCAAAGACGTTCTGTCTGAAAATCCCGGTTTAAGTGGTGGAGTCCATGCGGATGTCAGTCAACTCACAGAGGTTAAGGCTGCGTTTCAAAGAGCTGATGAAATCTTGGGAGGCATCGATATTCTCATCGCAAACGCCGGGATCAGTTTCCGCAGTCCTTTTCTCGACACAGACTATGAACAGTGGGCTAAGGTTCTCAGGGTGAATTTGGATGGCGCATTTCTCTGTGCGAAAGAGGCGATTAGCCGTATGAAAAAACAAAAAGATGGTGTTGTCCTCTTCACGGCCTCCACGAATGGATTGGAGGGGCATCCTCTGTATGCGGATTACAATGCATCCAAAGCGGGAGTTATTGTCCTGGCCAAAACGCTGGCTTTGGAGTTTGCACCCTGGTTGCGTGTGAATGCCATTTGTCCCGGTTGTGTTTTGACTCCCATGCAGAAAGCCGAATACACACAGGAGATGCTTGAAAAAGTGAATGAGAATATCCCACTCCAACGACATGCATCGCCCGAAGAAGTGGCGGGATTGTTCGCTTTCCTCGCCTCAGATGAGGCGGCTTACATCACTGGACAAGCCATTCCGATCGATGGTGGAGAGACCTCTGGACAATTTCTCAAAGATAAATAAGAGTGGATAGATGAGGAAAAAAGCTGAAAGGATCGAGAGTTACTTACATATATTGAAACACGTCTCGATGGGATCAGGAGGAGAAGGATGAGTGGGAACAACAAAATAAAAGAGCTGATGAGCTTAGAGGGAAAAGTCGCCATAATCACAGGAGGTGCATCGGGCATTGGCCTTGCCTCAGCGAAACGATTGGCTGAGGCTGGGGCGACGATCGCTCTTTGCGATATTAATGAGTCAAAGGGAAAAGAGGCTGTAGCGGAGGTCCAAAAGTTAGGAACCGAGGCCCAATTTTATGCATGCGATGTGACGTCTGACTTGGATTGCCGGCGAGCCATTGATTCCATATACAGGGATTTTGGCCGCATCGACATTCTGTTCAACAATGCCGGAATCATATGGCGCAAGAGTATCACTGAATTGAGTGAAGACGAATGGGATGCTGTGCTGGATGTGAACCTGAAAGCGATATTTTTGCTCTCACGACATGTGATCCCTCTCATGGAGAGAAGTGGAGAGGGCAGCATCATCAACACAGGCTCGGGATGGGGTCTTAAGGGCGGCGCTAAGGCCGCCGCTTATTGTGCCGCAAAGGGTGGTGTCGTCAATCTCACGCGGGCCATGGCCATCGATCATGGAAAGCAGGGAATTCGCGTCAATTGCATATGCCCGGGTGATACCGACACGGAGCTCTTGCATGAAGAAGCCGTCCAGCTGGGTTTGCCAGAGGGGGAATTTATGAGGGAGGCGGCAGACCGGCCACTTCAACGCGTTGGACTACCAGAGGATATCGCCAATGCAGTTCTGTATTTTGCCAGCGAACTATCTAGCTGGATCACGGGCTCCATTCTCGTTGTAGATGGCGGCGGAATTGCTTAGAAACATAAAGCAGTAGATAAAACATAGACATTTTTATGAATAATTCAGGAGAAAGATGGATTATTCACGGACCGAGGTTGCAGTAGCGGCGAGGAAGTGGCTCATGAAGTTGTAGTGAACTACCACGAATGAGCTACAACGAAGCCGATGCTGTGAGATCGGTTTGCCCGAAGGGTAAAAGATGCTGACAATAAGATATTGAGTGTTTTTTAAATATAAATGTGTCAGTAGCTTTTATGAATAATTCAGGTTAAGGAAAGGAGAAAGGAGATGAATGAGAAAAACAAAAGCGTTCATCCATACATTCCAAACTCAGTACCAGAGGTCAAAGCAAAAATGATGAAAGACATCGGCATAACGGATATCGAGGAGCTTTATGAAGATATTCCTGAACATCTTCGGTTCAAAGGAAAGATGAATTTGCCCGAGGCTTTGACGTCTGAGTACGCGCTGAAACGTCATGTAGAGGGTGTCCTTTTAAAAAATTTATCTTGCAAAGATCATATCAGCTTTCTGGGGGGAGGATGTTGGCAGCACTACGTGCCTGCCATTTGCGATGAGATCAATCAGCGCTCAGAATTTTTAACGGCTTATGCGGGAGAACCGTACGAAGATCATGGACGATTCCAATCACTCTTCGAGTATGAGAGCTTGATGGCCGAGCTCCTGGATATGGATGTGGTGAATGTACCGACATATGATTGGTGCCAGGCAGCGGGTACGGCCATTCGGATGGCAGGACGAATCACTGGTCGCAATGAGATCCTTGTTGCAGACACCGTTTCACCGGAAAGACTTGCTGTCATTCGAAATTATTGCCATCCTGTGATGAATATCAGGCTTGTCAAACATTGTCCTCAGACCGGGATCATGGACCTTGAGGATATGGAGACAAAGACCTCGTCCAAAACAGCGGGTGTTTATTTTGAGAATCCTTCATTTCTCGGGTTTATCGAACATCAGGGCGAGCTGATCTCAGAAATCGCTCACAAAAGCGGAGCCATTTCTATTGTGGGCGTCGACCCAGTGTCCCTGGGTGTGATCCGTCCCCCAAGCCAATATGGAGTGGATATTGTGTGTGGAGACATCCAGTGTTTGGGTGTTCATATGTTTTTCGGCGGTGGACTCGGGGGCTTCATTGCCTCTCGGGATGAAGAAAAGTATGTCATGGAGTATCCATCGCGCCTTTTTGGGATCACAAAAACCGCAGTAGAGGGAGAATATGGCTTTGGTGATGTGGCTTATGAGAGGACCTCTTTTGCAGAGAGAGAGGAGGGAAAGGAATTTGTTGGCACGCATGCAGCTCTTTGGGGCATCACGGCAGCTGTTTATCTTTCTCTCATGGGGCCGCACGGAATGAAGGAACTCAACACGGTCATTCTACAAAAATCGCACTACCTTATGAAGCAACTTTCCGTAATCAGTGGAGTGAGAGCTCCGTACTTCAAGTCCTCACATTTTAAGGAATTCGTGGTTGATTTTAATGAAACGGGAAAGACAGTCAAAGATATCAACACGTATCTGCGGTCAAAGAAAATTTTTGGTGGCAAGTCCCTGAGATCAGTATTTCCAGAGCTAGGTGAGAGCGCTCTGTACTGCGTCACTGAGATCCACACGAAAGAAAACTTGGATTCTTTGATTCAAGCGATCAGAGAGATCGTGGACTCTGCTGGAATACTGGATCTCAGGGAGGAAGGATCGACCGATGACTGAAGACAAGACAATCAAGGTAAGAAAATTTCATCAAGCCAAATGGGACGAGCCAGTGATTTTTGAGTTGGACACCAAGGGCGAGAGGGGGATCCAAGTCCCTCGAGTGGAGAAGGAGATCCAAGAGCAGATCGGGGATGGGATCTCTACTTTACCTGAAAACATGAGGAGAAAAGAGGCCCCAGCCCTGCCTGAGGTCTCCCAGATGCGCGTCTTAAAACACTTTCTCCGGCTTTCCCAGCACTGCTTGGGTGCGGACCTGAATGTCGATATAGGGCAGGGGACCTGCACGATGAAGTACAGTCCTAAGATCAACGAAGTTTTGGTGCGTATGCCCGAGGCTGCGGATATTCATCCCTGGCAGGATGAAAGTACGGTCCAGGGGGCCCTGGAGATCATTTACAAAGTGGACACCTTTCTGAGAGAGATATCAGGCTTAGATCAGTTCACCTTCCAGCCAGGAGGGGGATCCGCTGCTATTCTGGCCATGGCTTCTATTGTTCATGCGTATTTTGAGTCGAAAGCTGAGACTGGAAGGGACGAGATCATCACGACAATTTTTTCACATCCTTCGGATGCGGCCGCCACAGCCGTCAAGGGATTTAAAATAATCACGCTTTACCAGAACGAGGATGGCTTGCCTGATGTGGAGGCACTAAAAAAGGCCCTTTCCGAACGTACAGCTGGACTATTCATCACAAATCCTGAAGACACGGGGATTTTTAATCCCAGGATCGATGAATTCACGAAACTCGTCCATGAAGCAGGGGGTTTTTGCGGGTACGACCAGGCAAACGCTAACGGGATTTTAGGTATCACACGCGCGCGTGAAGCCAATTTTGATATGTGTTTTTTCAACCTCCACAAAACCTTTTCGTCACCTCACGGATGTGGTGGCCCTGGTTTGGGGGCACTGGGTGTGAAAAAAGAACTCAGAGATTACTTGCCTGTTCCAGTGGTGGAATACAACGGGGAGAGTTATTATGTGAATGACAACTTGCCTTACACGATTGGAAAAGTGAGGGGCTTTTTTGGCGTTTTTCCCGCAGTTTTGAGGGCGTATGCCTGGATAATGAGTTTGGGTGCTGAGGGGCTTAAAGAGGCTGCACATGTGGCTGTTCTCAACAACAACTATGTGCTGAAAAAGATAAGGGAGCTCAGGGGAGCGGATGCCCCCTATGCAGAGGGTCGTCACCGTATCGAGCAAGTGCGGTACAGCTGGCAGAAATTGATGGAAGAAACGGGTGTCACCACAGAGGATGTGATCTGCCGCATGGCTGATTTTGGCTTTCACCTCTGGACCAGCCATCACCCCTTTGTCGTTCCTGAACCGTTCAGCATCGAACCCACGGAATCCTATTCCAAGGATGAACTGGACGAATACATCGCAGGTTTGGCAAAGGTTGTCGAAGAGGCTTATGAAGATCCGGAAAAAGTAAAAAACGCTCCTTACAACAGTGTGATTCATAAGATCGACCCGAGTTCTCTGGATGATCCTGATAAGTGGGCGATAACCTGGAGGGCTTACCTTAAAAAGCACAAAACCTGAATTATTCAAGCAAAAGAGAGGAAGAGGAGGATACATGCTAAGGATTAAAAATGTAAGGAGAATGGTCCCTCTTGTTTTGGGGGTAGTGTTGATTTTG
>JAGLRY010000115.1 GCA_023135995.1 Candidatus Aminicenantota bacterium
CCAATCTTTCTCGTTCGTCTCTGTCCAGAGTTATCCGGTCCACGAGTACGTCAAAGCGTTCTGAACTCTCCAGATTCGCTTCATCGAGATCCAGGATTCTGTTGTTTTCGATGAGTCGCGAAAAGCCGTCCTTTCTGAGCTGATCAAGACCTGTCTCCTGAGGCCAGAAAAAGGAGATCCAGATCTTTGTCTCAGGAGGAAGTGCGTACAGGGTCTCGATGATGGAATCAATGGTGTTTCTCTGGACTGCTTCGCCGCATTTCTGGCAGTGAACAACCCCGATCCGGGCGTACAGCACTCTCAGAAAATCATAGATCTCTGTGACCGTGGCCACTGTGGACCGGGGATTTTTTGTGACAGCCTTCTGTTGGATGGCGATGGCAGGAGTGATCCCTTCGATCCTCTCAGCCTCCGGTTTGTCCATCCGTTCCAGGAATTGGCGGGCGTAGGCAGAGAGAGATTCGATGTACCGGCGCTGGCCTTCGGCATACAGAGTGTCGAAAGCCAACGAGGATTTCCCCGACCCGGAAACACCTGTGACGATGATGAGCTTGTTCAAGGGGATATCCAGATCGATCCCCTTGAGGTTGTGCACACGCACGCCCCGCAGGATGATCTTATCTATTGGTGCGGCCATTTCCATTTTATGTAGGGTTCGTTCCCCGAACGGACCGTTTGGGAAACGGTCCCTACATTTGAGATAAGGAGAGTTTTAAGTCTTGAGCGCTGTCCACTCCAAGATCTTTTCTCTGAGTTTGTTGGGATCCACAGGCCGTGCCAGAAAATCATTCATCCCAGCTTCCATGCATTCATCGCGCCCCTCTTTAAAAGCTACAGCCGTGAGGGCGATGATCGGGAGTTTCGTGTTTCCCGATTTCCGGATGTTCTTTGTTGCCTCGATCCCACCCATCACGGGCATTTGGAGGTCCATCAGGCACAGGTCATACTCCTTTGTAGTGGCCTTTTCCAAAGCGATCTTTCCGTTGGGAACGATCTCTTCCACACAGCCAAGCTTTTGCAGCAGGATCCGGATAAGCTTCTGGTTGACTGGATTGTCCTCGGCCACCAGCACTCTGATTTTTTTTGCAGACAGCTCTTCGGCCATATGGGTTGTAACGATCTGCCCTTCTTTGCGTGTGTCTCCCAACACGGTTTTGAGCACGTTGATGACAGCTCTCTCTCTTGCAGGTTTGGTCATGAATGCATCAAAACCGCACTCTTTGGCATGCCTGGCTGACCCGGGACTGGCATCCGAGGAGATGGCAACGAGCTTGATCCCGTCAAACCTTGACTGTCCTTTGATTTTTTTTGCAAATTGATAGCCGTCCATCTTCGGCATCATGATGTCCGATATGATGATATCGGGAAGATCCTTCTCTGCCTCTAATCCTTTCCAGGCATCTATCGCTAAGGTGTATTCTGTGCGGACATTGAGTCCTGCATTCTGACAATAGGACCTTATGAGGCGGCGCGCATTGTCATTATCGTCTACGATAAACACTTCTTTTCCTTTGAGTTCCTCAGATTCCAGAGGCGTGATATCGCCGCGGTCCAAGAGGTCTGATTCTCTGAGCCTGAGTATGACAAAGAACTCGCTGCCTTTTCCCTCTTCGGATTCCACCCAGATCTTTCCGTTCATTTTTTCGACCAGTGCGCTGGTGATGGCCAACCCCAGTCCTGTACCGCCGTATTCTCTCGTTATGGATGTATCTGCCTGAGAGAATGTATCGAATATTACTTTTTGTTTGTCTTTTGGGATGCCTACGCCGGTATCTTTCACAGAGATCTGAATGGGATAGATGCTTTCCTCGGATTTCGACCCGATGGGCTCTGTCTGTGCGGGCGTGACACGGACACCGATCTCACCCTCTTCCGTGAATTTGATGGCATTGTTGAGAAGATTCAGCAGGATCTGCCTTATCCGTGTGGGATCTCCCTTGAAGTTTTCTGGCATCCCCTCATCAAAATGGTGATAGAGTTCGATCTTTACGTGCGAGACTTTGGGTCTTGCTATCTTTAATATATCTTCTACAAGATTTTTCATGCTGAAATCGATATCTTCCAGATCGATCTGCCGGGCTTCTATTTTGGAAAAGTCCAGGATGTCGTTGATCAGGGCCAGCAACAGCTTTCCACTTTCGCAGATCGTGTCCACATAGTCTATTTGGAGGTCATTCAGTGTTGTGTCGGAGAGGATATCGGAAAAACCGATAACGGCATTGAGGGGTGTGCGTATTTCATGAGACATGTTGGCCAAAAACTCACTCTTTGCCTGATTGGCCCTTTCAGCGGCTTCCTTGGCTTGCTTGAGCTCCTCTTCTGCTTTTTTGCGCTCAGTGATATCCGTGGCCGCGTAGACGATTCCCGCAGGGGTGCCATCCTTATCTGCGATCGCAGAAGCTGAAACGCTCATGTCCAAAGTTGTGCCGTCCTTTTTTTTCCACTCCATCTCTCGATCGTGGAGCACCCAATCCCTGTTCAGCTTACTCGGAAGAACGTCGACTGAGACGCCGAAAAGCAGCGAGATTTTTTGGTCTTTCAGTTCCTTTTCTCTGTATCCGAGCAGCTCACAGAGTGATCGATTGACCACACAGATATTCCCTTCGAGGTCGATGACAGAGATCGGTCCTTCGGTCGTTTCGAGGATATGTTTGGCCGCAAAGGAAGGGGTCAAGTCGATCAACCTGAAGCGTAAGATGGTCTGTCCCAAAATAAGCGCACAGATGAATATGGGGATATACCCAAGAGGATAAATGGCTATCCCCAAACTCGGAGCAAAATCGACGGTTCCGAATAGACCCAGCGTAACCCCGAGAAAAATGCCTTTGAGCCGGCTCCTTTCCCGCTCGGAGGTGCTCCCCAGGAATTCTGTCCAGAGGAGGGCCAAGCTGATCATCATGAAGAGGCCTACATAGACAATGAGAGTGAATCCCAGCGGACCATATCGGGCATAATAACCCCAACGCTGGAGAGAAACTCCTTCGATCAGATAAGGAGTAAGCACAAAACCGGCGCAAAACAGGCCCGAGAGTCCTAGAGTGGCCCAGGCAAAGTGTTTGTATTGCCTGTAACGCCGGATGATATCCAGGGTGAAGATGAAGAAGAAACTCGGGATAAAAGCGATGCCGAAATGCTCGATCGTGGCCAAGAATAGGGCGTCCTGTTCATTGGGGGCAGAGTATAACCAGGCCAGGGAACCGAGCCAAACAAGTATGCTCAAGGTGACCATAAAGAAGGAGACACTGACCTTGGAGGCCTTATCCTTGATCATCGTGATGAGGCCCAGAACGAACATCAAGATGCCGACAACGAGTGGAGGGACCGTGAAAATGTTCAGTTTAAAGATCAGTAATTCTAGAGATTGCATGATAACCTCATGTTGTTTTAAGGTTAAAGCTATGGTTA
>JAGLRY010000116.1 GCA_023135995.1 Candidatus Aminicenantota bacterium
AAAAATGTCGATTATGAATAGAAAACACATTGAAAACGGAAATGTTAAGGGGATTCACGGGAAGAATAATGTAAATGATTGACATTGATCTTGTTGAACAAAGTATCGACATTTTTTATGAATAGTTCAGGCTAATCCAGAGAGGAGGGAAGATGAGGAAAAAAGGTTTTGTGATTTTAGGACTTGTTCTTTTAGCTGCGGTTGGCTTTGCGGTCATCGATTTACCAAAATCACCAGAAATGGATAGAGCAAAGGGAGAGGCGGGATTACCCATGGAGGCCTCCGAATATAAAGACGTTCGTATAAGAAAATTCCCGATTGCCATCCAGTGTTGGACCTTCAGGAAGTATTCATTCCAAGAGACGCTTGAAAAGGCGAAAGCGCTAGGAGTGGATCATCTTCAGCCCTATCCTGGACAAGTGTTGAGACCAGATGTGCCCGAGATCAAGTTTGACCACAACCTCAGCGAGGAAAATATCCAGTGGGTGAACGCAAAGCTGGGGGAAAAAGGTCAGAGCCTTATCGCATATGGGGTGGTCGATTTTGATAACACCGAAGAGGGCATACGCAAAGTTTTTGAGTTTGCCAAAAAACTGAGGATCCGGACTGTGGTTACAGAACCCAAGTTTGAGGATTTCTCTCTCTTGGAGCGAATGGTCCAAGAGTACGACATCAACATTGCAATCCACAACCACCCCACGCCTTCAAAATACGCGCGCCCAGAAACGGTTTTAGAAAGGATCAAGGGACTGGACGCACGGATCGGGGCGTGTGTGGACACCGGCCATTGGATGCGATCTGGAGTGAAGCCTTTGGACGGCCTCAGGAAACTCGAAGGGCGAATCATCGATGTACACTTGAAGGACTTGGATGCATTTGGTGTGGTGGAGGCCGAGGATGTCCCCTTCGGACAGGGAAAGGCCAATGTCCACGACATCCTTGCTGAGCTGACCAGGCAGAATTTCCGGGGATATCTTACTGTCGAACATGAGAGGGAGTCCGACGCCCTCGATCCTTCTCCCCCGATAAAGGAAGGAATGGATTACATCAATAGCATCACGTATTATTTGGATTACGAGGAGATCCTCAAATGGCAGAATGGGAGCTTTTCCAAACACGGATGGAATCATTATGGCCCGGGATATTTTGTGCTCGATGAAAGATCGGGCGTGCTCAAAAGCCAAGGGGGAATGGGGCTTTTCTGGTACAGCAGGAAAAGATACAGAGATTTTATCCTGGAGCTGGAGTTTAAATGTTCCAAAACAGCCACCAATTCAGGGATTTTCCTCAGACTCCCAGAAGTTCCCTCCAGCGATGATTATATCTATCACTCGTTTGAGGTCCAGATCTATGACACTGGGAGCGGGATCCACAAGACGGGTGCCGTTTATGATGCAGAAGCGCCAGGGGCGGACGCCTTTAAAATAACGGGCGGATGGAATCATTACAAGATCACTTTCCGGGGAGATCATGTTCAGGTCGAATTGAATGGGACGGAAGTGATCGATTGGAATACTGAACCCCGGGGAAAAATTAAGGATTTTGCAGCAGAAGGGTATATCGGCCTCCAGAACCATGACAGCATATCACCTGTGTATTTTAGGAACATCTATGTGAAGGAACTCTAACCTCATAAGGCCGCTCTCCGAGCAATTGCGGAAACAGTCCTCCCCTCACCGATCTGCACGAAGAGTTCCTTGGGGCTTAACCGATAACAGTGTCGACGGCGTCCCCCTGGACTTCGAGAAGGAAATGGTTGGGCGCACAGATGATGCGCTCGCCCGATAGAGAGACTTGCGGAGAATAGAGACAGATTTTGTGACGGCAGGAAGATTCCACAATGCGGGCATTGCCGTTTGCGACTTGAACTGTGATGTGCCCCAAGTGTGTGGAGTAAGATCTCCGGGTATTTTCTTTGAGGACAAAAGTTTCCCTTTTATGGCCGTTCATATAGACAGTGACGAATTCACCGGCGCTCCTCTCGGATTCCTGTCTTTTCACAGATGCGACGGTCAGGAATGAGGAGGAAGCGTGTTTTTGCGCCATCTCCTGCCAGAGCAAACGGAGGTTCCAGGATCGGACATCCCATATTATTCCGTCTTTAATAAGAGTAAAGGAAGGGCGTGCGGGCCGGAGCAAGGTCCTGAAGGATATTTGTAAATCCGCGACAGAGGAATCTGGGGCAAACTGCCAACCGGATTGGGAGAGCATGTGTATCAGTTTATTTGTGTGGGGGGAGGAGTCACAAAAAGCAAAAGAACGTGGTGTGTCTGTCCGGTTTCGGAGGAGTTCTTTGAGGAGAAGGGGAAGATGTGTGTGCGGCGTGTCTGAGATCAGAAGGATCTCGCGGCCGGATTCGCAGGATTGGGAAGCCAGCAGCAGCGGCGTGAGGAGTGGGGCCGAGAGTAAGGTTTGAAAAAAGTGGCGCCTATCCATGAATGCCTCCTTTGTTTAAGATTTCGGTTATCTGCGGATATAGAGATTCGTTGTTGATCCTTTTAAAGCGCCGGGAGAGCCCTATCCCTGCGAGCGCGATTCCGAAGCAAACGCCGAGAATGCTTGATCCCGAAGAAGACAAGGGGAGGACCGGAGAAAAGACATAACCCAATCCCATCCCCGCAAGGGTTGCGAAGAGCAAAACTCCAAAAAGCAGGATCAGGGCTTTGCTGTAGTGGGATTCCGGGATAGCGATAAAGACAAGGTCTCCTGTTTTGGCGTGGAGAGGGTTCTTCACAGAGAGAAGGCCTCTATCGTTTTTTTGCCCGATACACAAACCGCTGGCCGAACAGTCTTGGCACGCTTTAAGGCAAGCTACTTCCACACGGGCGAAATCGTTCTCTGTGGAGACGACAGTCCCCTTATCCTTCATCGATGTCCTCATCTTTATGTATCCGCCCGATGGCATCGGTCGGACATTTTTCTATATCCGGTATTCTATCCGGATCGATCTTCTTAAAATCCGCAATAACGGCCAGATTGTTTTCCATTACGATGGCATCAGGGCATGCTCTGGCGCAGATGCCGCATGTGATGCAAGCGGCCTTACAGACCTTTCTGGCCATAGGCCCTCTATCCTCGGAGCGGCAGAAAACGAGGACTTCCTGCACTAGAGGGTGAAGCTCGAAAAGGTTCCTCGGACAGGCATCCACACACTTTCCACAGGCCGTACACTTGTCTTCCCTGACCACGGGGAGTCCACTCTCATCCATATAGAGTGCGTCGAACTGGCAGACTTTGACGCAATCTCCGTAGCCCAAACAACCGTAGGAGCATTGTTTGTTCCCGCCGATCAGGTGGGAGGCATAACAGGTCGGGATCCCGGAGTAGCAACCTCTGGACTTGGCGGCTTCGATCGTGCCACGACAGTGGAGCCGGGCCACCATTTTTATCATTTCACCCGCATCGACACCCAAGGTCTCTGCGACTAGAGCGGCCGTTTCTTCCCCCCCCACCGGACAACCAGTCACAGGCACCTTGCCCTTGACGACCGCCTCTGCGAATGCCCGGCATCCTGAATAGCCACAGGCGCCGCAATTGGCTTGAGGAAGGATTTCGGAGATTTTCTCTATTTTTGGGTCCTCTTCGACTTTGAGTTTGTTGTATGCCAACACCAACCCTGTAGAGAACAGGAAGCCGAGTGCCGTCATGGTGAGGATTGGGACGAGGAGCTCTGTCATGTCAGCATTCCTATGAATCCGTTAAAAGCCAAAGCCATGATCCCGGCGACAATGAGGGCGATTCCCGCTCCTTTTAGCGGTTCGGGGACGTCGGACAGGTCCAGTTGCTCCCGGATTCCGGCCATCAGCACGATGGCCAGGGTAAATCCTATCCCTGACCCAAAACCGAAGATCACGGTTTCCACAAAGCTGTATCCGTTTAATGCTGCGATCAGGGCTAAGCCCATGATGGCACAGTTGGTGGTTATCAATGGAAGATAAATGCCCAGTGCCTGGTAGAGGGGAGGACTGATCTTTCGGATGAACATCTCGACCAGTTGGACGAGCGATGCGATCACAAGAATGAAAGAAACGATCTGAAGATATCCCAGGTCGTACGGGATGAGGATCAAGTTATTGATCAACCAGGACACCACGGCTGTTATGGACATGACAAAAGTGACGGCCAGGCCCATGGAAAGAGCGGAGTCTATTTTTTTGCTCACGCCCAGGAAAGGGCAGATGCCGAGGAAATAATACAGGACAAAGTTCTGCACGAGTACTGCCGAAATGAAGATGGCAACCAATTCCACGTTCAACTCCTCTTTGTCTTGCTCTCGATCTTCAGTGCGATCCCGAGAAGGATCCCCAAAGTGATAAAGGCGCCTGCAGGAAGGATCATGATGATCCAGGGCTTAAACCAGGGGCCCATAACCTGGTATCCGAGAAACGTTCCCGCTCCCAGGATTTCCCTAATGGAGCTGAGAACAAGAAGGGCCAGGAGAAACCCTGTGCTCATGCCCAGGGCGTCGATCAACGACCGGCCGATAGAATTCCGCGATGAGAAGGCTTCCTGGCGGCCGAGGATGATGCAGTTGACCACGATGAGCGGGACATAGGGACCCAGGGCCTCCGAGATGGGATAGAAGAAAGCCTTCAGGAATTGGTCGGCGATGGTTACGAAACTGGCGATAACAACGATATATGTGGCGATGCGGACCTGAGCGGGAATGAGCTTTTTGATCGACGAGACCACGAGCGAACTGAGGATCAGCACGAAAGTTGTGGCCAGCCCCATGGCCAGCCCAGTGATGACGGTTCCCGTGACCGCCAGCGTCGGGCACAGGCCGAGGAGCTGCCGGAGAACGGGATTCTCATCCCACAGTCCCTTGAGGTATTCTGCTCGGATGGTTTTAGTGGTCATCGTGTTCCTCGCTTGTGATTTTTCCCTCCGCTATGAGCCCCCTCACTTTTTCAAGAGAAAGATTGACGATCTTCAACACTTTTCTTGAGGAAATCGTTGCGGCTGTGATGGAGTTTATTTCTGTAGCCAGAAGCTCTGGGGGCGTGCGGACCGGAGGCTTTCGCAGAGTGAGCAAGCCGGTCGCATCCCTGTCTTCCCAAAACTGGAGGAAGGCAACCCATTCCGTGATCTTGGCGCCCAGACCAGGTGTTTCTTTTTGGTCTATGATGGTCAGGCCGGTGATTTTTGTCAGCGTTTCATCCAATCCAAACATCAGGGTGATCTTATCCTGGAAGCCCACGCCTGTCGCCTGAATGGCATATCCTGCGAGCTGACCATCGTCTTCCATCTCCCTGTAGATGACCAGGTCTTCCTCTTCATACAATACAGTGCTGACCTCTGCGTCGTCGACAACGATCTTGATAGCCTCTTCGATCTCTGCCTGGATGTTGAGCGCGATCCGTTCCTTGGTCAGCTTTGCCACGCCGGCAAGAAATCCTCCGGAGATCAATCCGACAGTAGTGAGGACGAGGATCATTCTGGAGGAAAGGCTCATTGGGGCCTCCTCCTTTCTCCGAGAATGCGTGGCCGGGAGGAGCGATTGAGGAGCGGGACAATGGTGTTCATGAAGAGGATCGAATACATCACTCCCTCTGGGAATCCTCCGAACAGGCGTATCAGGCCCACCATAAGACCTATCCCGAGCGCATAGATCCAGGTGCCCCTGGGTGTGATGGGTGAGGTCACCATATCGGTGGCCATAAAAAAGGCTCCGATCAGGAGGCCTCCCGCTAGGATATGGAACGAGGGGGGAGCAAATTTATCAGGATTTACGACCCAGAAAACTCCAGTAAAAGCACTCAGGGCCAGGATAATCCCGAAAGGGATCCGCCAATCGATCGTCTTTTTGGTGAGCAGAATCAATGCGCCGATGACGAGGGCGACAGCAGAGGTCTCCCCCAAACACCCTCCGGTATTTCCCAAGAAGAGGTCTTTGAGAGGGGCGAGTGTTCCATGGACGACAGTATCCTGGAACTTGAGGTTGCCCAGAGGGGTAGCAAAAGTCGCCGTGTCCACGTGTAGAGTTACAGGAGGGATCCATGTGGTCATGGCCACGGGGAAGGCCGTCTGGAGAAAAGCCCTTCCGACCAGTGCCGGGTTGAAGATATTATATCCCAAACCTCCAAAAACCTGCTTTCCTATTGCGATGGCAACAACCGAACCGATGACAGCCAGATCCAGGGAAAGATCGGGGGGTAGAGTCATCGCCAGGAGCAATGCCGTGATCGCAGCCGACCCATCCCAAAGGGATTGGAAGGGCTTCTTCCTGATCCAGAGGAAGATTGCTTCCGTCACCAAACAGGCCACCAGGCAGGCGAAGTAAAGAACAACGGCCTTGAGTCTGAAGTAGTATACAGAGGCAAACACCGCTGGCAGAAGCGCGATAATGACGGTATACATAATTTTAGGGACAGAATCTTTGTCCTTAAAGTGGGGGGAGGAACGGATCATGTATTCGCTATCCGGCATTGTTGGCACTCTTCTTCCGTTTCAATCCCATGACCTGGTTTTTTCCAAGGCGGATCCAATGGACCAAAGGGATCGCTGCGGGACAGATATACTGGCAGCTGCCACATTCCACACAGTCCAGGATTCCCCAATTCTCAGCGTCCGAGAGGAATTCGTATTTGACATACTTCATGAGCTGGGTGGGGACAAGCCTCATCGGGCAGTGGTCCACACACCGTGAGCAGCGGATGCAACTGAGCTCCATCGGAGGGGCTGGTGCTGTCCAGGCCAAAATGCCCGAGGTTCCCTTAATGACAGGGACATCCGGAGACCATTGAGAGAGGCCCATCATTGGCCCTCCCATTATCAGAACGTTTGTGTTGTCCTCGATCCCACCACAGAAATCGAGGACATCCTGGAAGGACGTTCCGATCCTGACCATAAGATTTTTTGGCTCGCGGACTCCCTCTCCTGCGGCGGTCAGGGCCCTTTCATAGAGAGGTTTGCCGAACCTCACGGCATCCCAGATTGCTTTTGCCGTCCCCACGTTCTGGACCACAACTCCAACATCAAAAGGAAGCCCACCGCGCGGAACCTCCCGCCCGAGGATGGCATTAATAAGGTTTTTTTCCGCTCCCTGGGGATATTTTGTCTTCAACAGGACAATTTCGGCAGAGCCGTTATCCATCACCTCCAGGAAGGCCCTCATGGCATCTTTTTTGTTGTCTTCAATCCCAATGATCGTTCGTTCCGCACCCGCGGCTTTGCGAACGAGTTCTGCTCCTCTCAGGATATCTTCGGTATACTCCAGCATGACCCTGTAGTCCGCTGTCAGCACGGGCTCACATTCACATCCGTTGATGATCACGGTGTCGATAGGCTTATCCTTTGGTGGGCTGAGTTTCACCGCCGTCGGAAAAGCGGCGCCGCCGAGGCCGACGATTCCGGCCTCTTTGACGATTTGACAGATCGTTTCAGGATCCAGGCTCAAAGGGTCTGCAGATCCCTGTATCTCCGGGGCCGGGCGATCTTCGCCGTCGTTGGCAATAGTCACAGCGGGTATGGGCTTGCCTAATGGATGATGGACGCCATCCACGGAAAGGACTTTGCCGGATACACTAGCGTGGACGCTCGCAGAAAACAGGGCGGTGCTCTCCCCGATTTTTTGTCCGAGGCTTACCTCCTCTCCTTTTTTCACCAGCGGTTTTGCGGGACTCCCAAAGTGCTGGAGGAGAGGAATGCTGACCTTTTCTGGAGGGGGCATAGCCTCTAGGGCCTTTGCTTCCGTCAAAGATTTGTATTCAGGAGGATGTATCCCATGGGGGAAGGTTTTTCGTCTCATGTGATCTCAAGTGGCCAGAACCGCGAGTCAAGTGTATTAATTCTTAATTGGAATTGTCAACACTAAAA
>JAGLRY010000117.1 GCA_023135995.1 Candidatus Aminicenantota bacterium
CTTGATCCCATGCCCATTTCGGTTATGCTTGACTATTCACTTTTATCGTTAGAAATAAATTCTTTTTGTAGTATAATATAGGGCAAACTTGTAAACGTGTTTCTCAAAGAATAAAAATGGATGTTGTAATCAGGGAAGTTACGAAGCGGAAGGATCTCAAAGAGTTTATTTTTCTTCCCGAAAAGATACACCACAACCACACAACCTGGGTTCCCCCTATCTACGTCGATGAGTGGAAGTATTTCGACCCAAAGCAGAACAGATCATTCGCTCATTGTGATGTCATCCTACTTCTCGCCTCTAAAGATGGCCAGCCTGTTGGCAGGATCATGGGTGTGATCAACAAAAGGTATAATGAGATCAGGGATGAGAAGACAGCCCGCTTTGGCTGCTTGGAAACATGGGAAGATGAAGAGGTCGTTCGCGCGCTTCTCGACCGGGTGGAAGAATGGGCTCGGGGATACGGCATGACAAAAGTCATCGGGCCCTATGGCTTTACAGATCAAGACCCTGAGGGATTTCTGATCGAAGGCTTTGAAAACCGCGCCACCATCGCAACCTACTGTAACTTCGAATGGATGCCCCGGCTGGTTGAGGAACTGGGCTATATCAAAGATGTGGATTATTTTGTTTACAAACTTGATATTCCCAAGGAGTTGCCCGAGTTTTACAAAAAGATCTATGAACGGGTGAAGAAGAAGGGGAATTTTGAAGTCCTGGAATTTAAGAATAAGAGAAAACTCAGGCCGTGGATAAAACCTGTCCTCCGCCTCATGAATGAATGTTATACAGAGAGCAACATCTACGGGTATGCTCCCCTTGATGAGAAAGAGATGGAAGAATTGACCAAGCGGTATTATCCTGTGCTCGATCCCAGGTTCGTTAAAGCGGTCCGAAAAGACGGCAAGCTCGTCGCCTTTGTCGTGGGCATCCCTGATATGACCGAAGGCATTCAGAGAGCACGAGGCAGGCTCTTTCCTTTTGGATTTCTCAAGATCCTAAGAGCGGCAAAAAAAACCAAGCAGCTCGACCTTCTGCTCGGAGCGATCAAGGAAAAATATCGAGGCCTCGGTCTTGATGTCTTGATGGGCGTCAAGATGATCATGACCGTTCGTGAGGCGGGTATGGAAATGATGGACACCCACCACGAGATGGAGGAGAATGTCAAGGTGAGAGCGGAGATGGAAAAAATGGGGGGAAAGATCTACAAAAAATTCCGCGTTTACCAAAAATCCCTCTGATGCCGCATCCTCAGAGAATTCCGTAATATCTGTTGGCTCCTTTCTGACCTGGATTATTTGGTTTCTGCCCAGTTGATTCCCCAACCTAAATGCACTTTTAGAGGGACTTTTAAAGGAAAGACCTTCTCCATTTTGTCTTGGACCAGCGATTCTATTCGGTCACACTCTTTTTCGGGGACTTCGAAAACCAGCTCGTCATGCACCTGGAGGATCATCTTTGACTTGAGCTTGTGTGTCTTCATTTCCTCCCATATGTCGATCATGGCTTTCTTTATGAGGTCTGCAGCGGTTCCTTGAATGGGTGTGTTGAGGGCGATGCGGCGGCCGGCTTGCTGGACCATTCTGTTCTCGTTTTTGAGTTCAGGGACAGGCCGGACCCTCCCGAATAGAGTTTGAGAGAAGCCCGAGGTTTGGGCATCCGTGACGCACGTCTCTAAAAATTCCCGGACCTTCGGATATCTTTCGAAATAGAGGTCGATAAACTCCTGGGCTTCAGACGTTGATGTGCCCAACTCTTTTGCCAGGGAAAAGGCAGAGGTGCCGTAAATAATGCTAAAATTGATGATCTTTGCACGCCTGCGCTGTTCCTCAGGGAAGAGGAATGATGTTTCACCGAACACTTGTAATGCCGTATCCTGATGGATATCCCGGTCATGGTGAAAGGTTTCGATGAGCTCCGGGTCTTCTGAGAGATGAGCCAAGACCCTCAGCTCTATCTGGGAATAATCGGCAGAGAGAAAGAGATCTCCCGGGTCGGGGATAAATGCCTGCCTGCACCTTTTGCCCAGCTCACCTCTTGCTGGGATATTTTGCAGGTTCGGGTCACTGCTGGACAGCCTTCCTGTGGCTGCGACAGTCTGATTGTACGAGGTATGGATCCGGCCGGTGTTTGGATTTATGAGGAGCGGGAGGGCGTCGGAATAAGTGGATTTCAGCTTAGTAAACTTCCTGAATTCCAGCGTGTGTTGGGCGATTGGATAATCCTTGGCCAGCTCTTGCAACACGCTCATATCTGTAGAATGGCTCTTTGTTTTCCACGTTTTCCTCAAAGGCTGGATGCCCATTTTTTCGAACAGGATGTTTCCCAACTGCTTGGGAGAGTTGATGTTGAATTCCTCTTGACTGATCGCATAGATCTTCTTTTGGAGGATGGCGAGGTCTTGTTGGAGTTCTTGTGATAGGTTCTTCAGGACTTCGGGATCGATCCTGACTCCCCACATCTCCATGTCCGCCAAGACCTGGATGAGGGGACGCTCTAGGGATAAATAGAGCTGGTCAACGCCTTTCTCTTTGACTTTTGGCCAGAGCAACGTCCCCAATTGGAGGGCGAGATCTGCATCTTGACAGGCGTAGGGCGTCACCTTTTCGATGCTCACGGCGTTAATGGTGACTTCGTTCTTTCCCTTTCCCACGACCTCATGGTAAGGGATGGTGTCGACCTGAAGATATGTTGTGGCCAGTTTGTTCAGGTTGTGTTTTCCCCAATTGGGTTCCAACAGGTATGAGAGAACCATGGTATCCAGGTCTATCCCCTCCAGAGAGATGCCCTCTCTGTGGAGGACGATAAAGTCATATTTGATGTTCTGGCCGATCTTTTTTATCTTGGGGTCGGTGAGGATGCCTTCGAGAAGCTGGAAGGCTTTTTTCTTGGGGATCTGATCCGGAGCGTTGGGGTAATCGTGCCGAAGGGGAAGGTAGAAGGCTTGGTGAGGTTCCACAGAAAAGGACATCCCGACCAGGCGCGCCCGGGCAGGATAAGGGCTGTCTGTTTCTGTATCCAGGGCGACATAACCGGCCTTTTTGATCTGAGAGATCACCTGTTGCAAAACGTCCTCATCCAGGATTGTGATATAGTTTTTCTGCGCGAGAGTTGATGTTTTGATGTGTTCGGAGACGAGGGAGGAAAAGCCCAGTTCTTGATAAAGGGCGAGAAGGTCGTCTGTGTTGGGCGGCGAAAGCGCCAGCTCACGAGGGCTGAACTCGACGTCAATATCTTTAATGATCGTGACCAACTGCAGGCTCAGCTGGAGCTCATCAAGGTGGTTTTCTATCTTTTTTCTGAGGCTCTCCTTTTCTATGTCGGAGAGGTGTTCCAGCAGGTTGTCGAGTGAGTCGAATCGGGAGATCAGCGACTTGGCCGTCTTCTCTCCGATCCCGGGAACTCCGGGGATGTTATCGGAGGAGTCCCCCCACAGAGCAAGGACATCGATAATCTGAGACGGGGCGACTCCAAAATGCTCCTTGACGCCCTTTTCGTCCAGGATGAGATCTTTTGTCGGGTTGTAGACCGATGTGTTTTGATCCACCATCTGGAGGAGGTCTTTATCGGTCGTGACGATGACGGTTTGGATGTCCTTTTTGGATGCATGATGGGCAAAAGTCCCAAGAACATCATCTGCTTCATGCTCTGAGTGCTCGTATGTTGGAATGTTCATGGCTTTGAGGACCTTTTTCAGGGGAGGGATCTGGGCAACGAGGTCCTCGGGCATGGGCTTGCGGTGTGCCTTGTATTCTGTGTACATCTTGTGCCTTGCCGTCGGCCCTTTGGTGTCGAATGCGATTCCGAGATAATCTGGATTTTCTTGATTCATTAATTTTTTCAGGGTCATGATAAAACCATAGATGGCGTTGGTCGGGAATCCATCGGAATTAGTCAGGAAGCGAATGGCATAGTAGGAGCGATACAACAGAGCGGTCCCATCGATGAGGACTAGTTTTTTCTTGTTCATCTCTTTTTTATTATACCTGAATTATTCATAAAAGATGCTGACATATTTAACCTGGACTATTCATAAAAAATGTCGATACTCACTATAACTTATATGATATCTGAATGTTACTTTGATTTGGCTGATTATTTCAATGATCATTATGTTTTCCATGCTGATTCTATTTATAATCGACATTTTTTATGAATAGTTCAAGTTAGAGGGGAATCAGAGGTGATCGAAGGAGCCCTCAGAGATGTCTTTGAGAATGCCCTCATGTTGTTCATCGATGATCTCGTTGATCTTATCATTCAGGGTGGGGCTGTTTAGGAAATTCGTATAGTATGTTCGTCGTGATGCAAGAACTTTGCCTGATTTATAGACGATGGATTCGACGTACTGAGCATTGGCTCCTTGATCCTGCGTTTGGACATGGAACATCAGTCCGTTGTGTTCAATGTCTGTGTTGTATCCGGGCATTGTCTTAAATTTTATCCTATGGATATCATCGAGGGCAAGATGTCCTATGGACTATTGCGCCTCTCTCGTCTTTACCATGCGACAGCTCAACAAGAGAAAACATTCACCCTATTTTGTCGGGGGAAGCGCTGTGTTTTTGTGCTTTATTTTCTCAATGGGGCTGGTCAAAGTGCCCGGCAGGGCGAGAGAATCCAACAGGCTGATTATTATTGACAAAGTGATGCAGGGTGGTATAATAGGGTGACTTTTTTTGTGAGTGTGAAAATATGTTGATCGATGTCGATAGAATCCCTGAAGAAGGGCTAAAAATTTCAAAGGATTTTGAATTCTTCAGCGTGGACATTGTCGAAGAAAGCGCCGTGTTTTTGAAGCCTGTCCATGTGGAGGCGACTGTCAAGAAGATCGGCGAAGAGCTCTTGATCAAAGGGCAAATCACGGCCATGCTGAATTTTGTGTGCTGTCGCTGTCTGACACCCTTTGAATTTCCTGTGGATTCCAAGTTTGACCTTGTCTGTCTCCCTGAGGTGCTGGAGGTGGCCAAGGAACATCTGGAGCAGGGCGATGTGAACGGGCTGTTTTACTACAAGCGTCACGTGGACCTGAAGGAAGTCATTCTGGAGCAGCTCAATCTGACTTTTCCTTTGCGGCCCCTCTGTTCCAAGGGATGCCAAGGGATCTGTCCTGTTTGCGGGAAATTGATAAAGGAAGGCAAGTGTTCCTGCACAGCGAAGGGGTCTGACCAGAGCTTAGAGAAGTTTAAGATTTTTTTGAGAGATAAAAGTTAAATGGCAAATCCGAAAAGAAGACATTCTCATTCGAGAAAAAGAAAACGAAGAGCCCATGACGCTCTTGAAAATCCCTCACTCTCGCTTTGCTCCAACTGTGGAAGCCCAAAACTCCCCCATCGTGCATGTCCTGATTGCGGTTATTACAAAGACCGGCAGGTGATCGAGGGTACAGAAAAATAAAGCTGAGGAAAATATGAAGGTCGCTGTCGATGCCATGGGGGGAGACTTTGGACCGAAAGTCACTGTCGAAGGGGCGGTAAAAGCATCCCAGGAACTCGATATCGAGGTTCTTCTCGTAGGGTCTGAAATCCGTGTGAAACGAGAATTCGACAAACTCGACAGCTCAAACTCAAACGTGACGATCGTCAATGCATCCGAAGAGATCAGTATGAGCGAAGGCATCCTATCTTTTAGGAAGAAAAAGAAGTCATCCATCCGTATCGGCGCCCAACTTCTTAAAGAGAAAAAAGCGGATGCATTCGTCAGCACCGGAAACACAGCGGCCATTGTGTACATATCGAGCAAAGTCCTTGGTGCTCTAAAAGGAGTGGACCGGCCCGCCCTGTCTCTTTTGGTCCCAACCTTGTCAGGCCTTACTCTATTGATCGATGTCGGGGCGAACGTCAACTGCCAGCCGCATCATCTCGAACAATTTGCTGTCATGGGGCGGATTTTCATGGAAAGCGTTATGGGGCAAAGGAGCCCTCGCATCGCCTTGATGAGCGTAGGCGAGGAACGGACCAAGGGAAATGACTTGACCAAGGAAGTTTATGCACGATTGATGGTATCCTCGATGAATTTTATAGGGAATGTGGAGGGGAAAGATATCTATTCGGGAAAGGCAGATGTGATCGTGAGTGATGGGTTCACCGGTAACATTGCACTCAAGGTGAGTGAAGGCGTGGTGGATACGATGTTCAACATGGCTCGGACAGAGATCATGAAGAATTTCTTTGCAAAGATCGGCTTTCTGTTGATGAAAAGGAACCTGAAAAAACTATATAAGAGGGTAGATTATTCAGAATATGGTGGAGCCCAGCTCTTGGGAATAAATGGTGTGTGTATCATCGGACATGGCCGTTCAAACGCAGTGGCCGTGAAAAACGCCATTAAGATGGCCAAAGATTTTGTAAAGAACAATGTCCAGGAAAAAATTCAGGCAGAGATCTCGCTTCTTTCAGAGGAAGTAGAAAGAGTACAGGTATAAAATGATTCTTACCGGCAGAGTTTCCATCGTCACTGGGGCATCCCAAGGCATTGGAGAAGCCATAGCGCTTTCTCTGGCTAAAGATAAGGCTACGGTTATCTTGGTTGATATCCAGAAGAACAAACTTGATGAAGTCGCTGAAAAGATCAGGGCACGCAAGGGGTCAGTTTTCGGCTATAGCGCTGATGTCTCCCAATTCGATCAGGCCTCTGAACTTGTGGAGCGTGTTTTAAAAGACCACCAAAAGATCGACCATCTAGTGAACAATGCAGGGATCACCAGAGACGGATTACTGTTGCGGCTCAAAGAAGAGGACTGGGATTCTGTCATTGCAGTGAATTTGAAGGGTGTGTTCAACTTTTCCAAAGCCGTGATACGCAGCATGATAAGCAATCGTTTCGGTCGGATCGTGAACATCGCATCCGTTGTCGGGCTGATGGGAAACGCGGGACAGACCAACTATTCCGCTTCCAAAGCCGGTGTGATCGGCTTCACCAAGTCGTTGGCTCGAGAGGTTGCCGCCAGAGGGATCACGATAAACGCCATAGCTCCCGGGTACATTGCCACAGCTATGACAGAGGATCTTTCTGAGGCAGTCAAGAATGCTTTCGTCGAGCTCATCCCCATGAAGCGGTTTGGAACTCCGGATGAAGTGGCCCAGGTGGTCAAATTTTTTCTATCTGAAGAGGCATCCTACATCACTGGCCAGGTCCTTGGCATTAATGGTGGGATGTTGATGTAACGCACACAATTAATTTTGTGAATATACAGAAAAGGAGAAAAAAATGGAAAGAGAAGAACTGCTAAAAAAAATAAAGGCCATCATTGCGGATAAACTAAGCATAAGTGAAGATCAAGTCACTGAAGAAGCATCATTCATTGATGATCTCGGAGCGGATTCCCTCGACACGGTGGAGTTGGTTATGGCACTCGAGGATGAATTTGATCTGGATATTCCGGATGAAGACGCGGAAAAAATGACCACGGTTGGTAAAGCCATCGATTATGTCTTAGCGTTTCTTCTGAAAAAGTAATCCCGAATAAGACACTTCATGTCCACGGCACGATTTCCCCGATCAAGGGGACCTGATAAGCGAGTTGTCGTTACAGGGATCGGTCTCGTCTCCCCTATGGGAATGGGTGTAGAGGAGAACTGGACCAATCTTTTAGCGGGGAAGAGCGGGATCGATCACGTCACCAAGTTTGATGTTTCCGAGTATGCCAGCAAGATCGCCGGGGAGGTCAAAGGCTTCGACCCTCTGGATTTCCTCGAAAAAAAGGAAGTCCGGAAGATGGACCCCTTCATCCAGTATGGCGTAGCGGCGGCTGAGCTGGCTGTTAAGGATTCCGGCATAGATCCTTCTCGTCTGCACGGGGATAGAACGGGCGTTTATGTGGGTTCGGGAATAGGAGGGATCGAGGCCATCACCAAGACTGTCCAAACGCTCTTTGAAAAAGGGCCGAGGCGCGTCTCTCCATTTTTCCTGATCTCCAGCATTATTAACGAGGCCTCAGGGATGATATCTATCAAGTATAAAGTCAGGGGTCCCAACCTGGCCAATTCCACAGCGTGCGCCACCAGCACCCATTCGATCGGGGATTCCTTTCGAATGGTGGCAAGAGGGGATGTCGATATTATGATCGCCGGAGGAGCGGAAGCCTCGGTTACTCCGTTGGGGGTTTCTGGATTTACCTCTATGCGCGCGTTATCGTTGAGAAATGAGGAGCCGCAGAAAGCCTCACGACCCTTTGATGCCGAGCGGGATGGGTTTGTCATTGCTGAGGGAGCTGGGATCTTCATCCTAGAAGAGTTAGGACACGCCCTGAAGCGGGGAGCCCGTATCTATGCGGAGGTTGTCGGATATGGGCTGAGTGGAGATGCCTATCATCCTTCGGCACCCTGCATTGATGGAGAAGGAGCCTATCTCTGCATGAAGTCGGCCCTTGCCGATGCGGGTGTCGCACCAGAGGAAGTTGAGTACATCAATGCTCACGGCACATCGACGCCCTGGAATGACAAGATCGAAACCCTCGCCATCAAAAGGACTTTTGGTGACCATGCGTATCGATTGGCGGTCAGCTCATCGAAATCCATGACCGGGCATATGCTGGGAGCCGCGGGGGGCATGGAGGCGGCTGTGTGTGTCTTGAGCCTTAATAATCAGATCATGTCCCCGACCATTAATTATGATAATCCAGATCCTGAGTGTGATCTCGACTATGTGCCCAACACCTCGCGCCCCGCAGAATTTGTGTATGCCATGAGCAATTCTTTTGGTTTCGGTGGCACGAACGGAAGCCTCCTCTTCCGAAAATTTGACGAATAACTCCCCTCCATCCTCCAGGAATATTTGAAATATTAGAGAGCATTGGTTATGATGTTTTATCCTTTGCCTGGATTATTGGAGAGAAAAACTTGAAATGAGGAGGAATAAGTGAATATCTTTGTTTTTGTAAAAAGAGTTCCAGATACAGAATCCAAGATCCGGATAAACCATGAGACGAACAGCATCGATGAAGAGGGGCTGAAATTCGTATTGAATCCCTACGACGAGTATGCCATGGAAGAAGCACTGCGCATCCGGGAAGCTAAGGGAGGCAAGGTCACAGTCCTCTCGGTGGGGACAGAGGAGTCGACGGTCGTTCTGAAAAAATGCCTGGCCATGGGGGCTGATGAAGCGGTCCTCATCAAGGAGGACACTCCCGAGCTGTATGATGGCTTGCGGACCGCTAAGATCATCGCCCATGCCATGAAAACCAAATTTGCAGATTATAACTTGCTCCTTTTTGGGAAACAGGCTGTCGGCGCGGATAATGCGCAGGTTCCTGTGATGGTGGCTGCATTGCTGGGATTACCCCAGATCAACGTAGTCACCAAACTGGAGATCGAGGGAAACACGGCTGTGGCCCATCGTGAGATCGAGGGAGCCTCTGAGAAAGTGAACACTCCCTTGCCAGCAGTTATCAGTGCCCAGAAGGGATTGAACGAACCCCGCTATGAAACGCTCAAGGGGATCATGATGGCTAAAAGGAAAGAAATCCCTGTGTTGACACTCCAGAATCTCGGTTTGGATGAAAGCTCACTCGTCTCACAGCTAGAGCTTGTCAAGCTGGAAAGCCCCTCCGCACGTCAAGCAGGAACGGTCATTGAGGATGAACCGGAAACAGCGGCGAAACGAATGGTGGAGTTTTTGCGCAATGAAGCGAAAGTGGTTTGAAGGAGGAACACAATGATCCTTGTATACATAGAAGTGAGAGAGGGGAAGGTTAAGAAAGCGTCTTTAGAAGTTCTTTCCGAGGCAAAGAGACGCGCCAATGAACTCGGTCAGGAGGTTTTCGCTGTTCTTGTCGGGCATGGCCTCGAATCATTGGCTCCAAAGGTCAGCCAGTACGGCGCAAAGAAGGTGATCGCTCTCGATAATCCTCTTCTGAGTTCTTATTCTCCATCTGGTTATGCCCATGCGCTGGCTTGGCTCTGCCAGGAATTGGCCCCAGAGGTTATCTTTTTTACTGCCACATCCATGGGGAAAGACCTTGCCCCGCGCCTGGCGGCTCAACTGGGAGTGAGCCTTGCTTCAGACTGTATCCAGACTGCTGTCAAGGATGGCAACCTGGAAGTGAAACGTCCCATCTATGCAGGAAAGGCGTTTGCCACCTTCCGGTTTAAGTCATCCCCCATAATGGCCACCCTCAGACCTAATGTTTTTCCTTTGGGTACGCCCGTGGATGGACAGGGAGATGCGGAAAAAAGAGATGTTGCGGTTCCCGAAGACCAGGTTCGGGATCGTGTTGATGAGGTTTTTAAAGAAGAAGGCGCAGAGCTCGATGTCACAGAAGCCGAGATTATTGTCTCTGGGGGGAGAGGTCTCAAAGGGCCGGAAAATTTTGACGTGCTCCGAGAATTGACAGGGATCTTGCCCCATTCTGCGGTGGGGGCGTCGCGTTCTGCCGTAGACGCTGGTTGGATAGACCACCAGCATCAGGTCGGGCAGACAGGAAAAACCGTCTCTCCCAATCTCTATATGGCATTCGGGATCTCTGGAGCCATTCAACACCTGGCCGGAATGTCATCATCGAAGGTGATCGTGGCGGTGAACAAGGATGCCGAGGCGCCCATTTTTAAAGTGGCTGATTTTGGTATTGTGGGCGACCTGTTCCAGGTTCTTCCTCCACTCAAAGAGGAGCTGAAGAAAGTTTTATCTGAATAGGATCCGTGATTCCTAAATAATGCCACTCAGATTTCACCATTTTTGCGGGAATCATTCTATCATTCGGGAGAATTCCCTGGGTTATGTTTGGATGTTTGGAGAACTGGAGTCACAGGGACCAGGGATTGCGGATCAGAAGATCTTATAAATGGCCAAGGGGATGATCACGCTGAGGACTAGGCTTACGAGGACTTCAGACGGCGTGTGACCGACACTCTCTTCCAGTTTTTCGACTCTCCTCTCCCTCCCTTCGATCAGTTTGTTGAGCGTGCGGGCCTGTCTGCCGATCTTAGGCCTCACACTGATGGCATCATACACCACGTTGAGAGTGATAACGACGCTGATGATGAAATAATACGAGAATCCGGTCTCGAGGTACATCCCTGTTGCGAGAGGGGCCACCCAGGATGTGTGCCCTGAAGGCATGCCGCCGTCTTCCACGAGGAACCTCTTTTCGAATTTTCCCGCCTTTTTCCATTTGATGATCGGTTTTAGGATGTTCACGATCAGCCATGTGAAAACAATGCCGAGGATTAACTTTGTCATTTCTCTCTCCCGTTATTCAAAAATACCATGCCTTTGTTTCGATCTAAACAATATCGTTGCTCGAGCGTGATCGTTTGTGAGATTTATAGGATCGCTTCGCGCTGGTTTTTAATGTGGTGCCCGTATTTGCTCTAATAGGGATCCTCTTCGGATTGGAAGATATCCAGGAGCACTTGATTCCGTTCAGAGCGAGTCTCTCCCACACTCGTCACGTATATCGCCGGGGCATCAACCACAGGGCACTTGTTCTCGCAGATCCCACATCCTGTGCATGTGGCCATATCCACGACCGGAGCCTGGGCTGATTTGATCGATCCGTCCGGCTGTTGGACATTGACGGTAATGAATTTTATCGCCTTCGGTGAAACGGGGCAATGTTCTTCACAGACGATGCAGGGGTTGCCGAATTTCAAGGGGATACACCGGGTCTGATCGACCCATGCTGTGCCGATCTTGAGGTTGTTTTTTTGCCAGATCGTGAGTTCTTGGATGGCGCCTGTTGGACAGACTTGAGTGCAGAGGGAGCAATAGTATTCGCAGTATCCAATTTTCATGACCAGCATCGGTGTCCAGAGTCCCTCAGGGCCCGCCTCGGTCATCGCAGGCTGCAGAGCGTTTGTCGGGCACACTTTCATGCATTCGCCGCACTTGACACATTTCTGCAGAAATTTTTCTTCGGGGAGCGCTCCCGGCGGGCGGATGAGTTTTTCAGACGCACGGCTCCTCGCGGGTGAGATCCGGAAGAACGGGATCGCCAGGATGCCCAACAGCGAGGTCAGCACGACTTTTCTGCGGGATAGGTCGATAGATTCGATACTCTCCGGCGCCGCTTTCCCCGGGAAGGAAATGGCATTGGTGGGGCAGATGGCGCTGCACGTGAAGCAATAATCGCACTCGGAGCTCTTCCACTTTTCATTGGGATAGGGGTCCGCTTGCATCTGACACTGGAGGGAACAGAGATTGCAATCAATGCATTTTTCTGTGTCGATCTTGAGCTTAAGGACATTCCATCTTGAGATGACCCCGAGCAAAGCTCCCAAGGGACAGATATAACGGCACCAGAATCTTTCTCTCGAGAGGTTGAGGAGAATGACCCCGACAAAGATCATGCCGATTAAAAGGCCTTGAAGGAATATGGCGTTGATGTCGAGGTTCTCGAAGAACTGCACGAGCACATCGCCGATCGTCAACAGGTTAAGTCCATAGATGACGCCGATAAAACTCGATACGCTATAGCTCAAGGCAGGCATCACACTGACGACAAAAGAGCGGTAAAGGAATGAAAAAGGATCAAAAATGCCCACCAAATCAAGGGTGAACAGAGAGCTCACCAGAATAAAAATGAGAAGATAATACTTCCATACCGTGTGGTTATCTTCGAGCTTTTTAGGCCGGTGGAGCTGCGTCTTCTTGAAAACGAAAGAAAAGAATTGTTGGATAGATCCCATTGGGCACACCCATCCACAGGCGACGCGTCCCAGAAAGAACGTCACCACGATAGTTAGGACTGCAGGAAGGAAGAAGATATAGACCGTTCGCGAGGAGATAAACGTGACGAGGGCAAGCAGGGGATCAAAGTGGAAAAATATCTCAACCCTTTTGATATAGTCTTCTCCGGGATAGCGAGTCATGAGGAGGAGATAGAAAAAAAGTCCGAAGAAGAAAAACTGAGTGAAGATCCGAATAGCCTGTATGGCCCTGTACTTTTTAGATCGTTCTTTTTTCAATAGTCAATTTCTCCAGGTCGATCTCCCCTCGGCCCTTTTCTTTGGCAATTTGGAGGAACCGGAGCTCTTCGGGTTTGATGTCGAAAAAGGAGGCACCCACAGCGTCGAGGGCGACATAATCTACACCGGCCGCTACAGTTTTATGGAGCTTGACATCGGACAGCCTTCCACCCTGAGGGCCATTCCTGAGGAGGATCCTGTAGCCGTCCATGACGGTGAGCACAGGCTTGAAAAAGGCCGCAAGGTCTATAATGGCGAGGTCGAGATTCTGGTGGAGCTGATTCCTGTTCCCCCCGATAGCGCCCATCCAGTTCTTCATACCCAGGGTCAAGCGCGATAAGCTGTGTGTTTTGGCTATCGGAACGTTAATGATCTTGTCTGTCTCGACAAAATCTGTGTAGATCTCCCATTCCTTGAGGGAATCGCCGTGGATCGGGATCTTCTTTAAGTGATGTTTGTTTGGGAGGGGAACTTTGGCCCCGGCGCTTTTTGCGGCTTTTTGTATTCCGGAGCGGACATAGGTCCTTCGTGCCGGATTGCAGGGATTGTCCATGACTTTGACTTCTTTGGCGCCTGCATCAAAACAGAGTTCGACGAGAGTTTTGACGACTTCTGGGTTCGTACAGGCGGCTTGCTCGGGTGTGCGGTCCCAGCCGATGTTAGGCTTGACGATAACTTTATCACCCTTTGAGACAAAACGCTGCATCCCCCCTAGCGCTTTTATGGCTTCTTTGGTGATCAGGGAGGGAGATTCCCCTTGGATCAAGGCTACGTCAGGAGAGCCTGTTCCTTGGGCGAACATCTTGGGGTGGATGTTCAACAGAAGACTTCCTATAGCGATATCCTTTAAAAAATCACGTCTTCTCATTGTTCTATCCTTTTCCTAGGGATTCCATATAATTTTTGATCCCGCCGTAGATGCCTTGAGCGATATGCCGGCGGTACTGGGGGCTCTTGAGCCTTTCCGCTTCTTTGCTGTTGGAGAGATGGGAGATCTCAACAAGGATGGAGGGCATCTCTCCCCCGATGAGGACCCAAAAGGGTCCGCCTTTCACTCCCAAGTCCTTGACGTTTTTATAGTTATTCGAAAGGGTTTGCACAATATTGCTCTGGATGATCTCGGCGAGTTCTTTGGACTCGACGATCTTGCTGTTCTGAGCGATCTTCATGATGATGTCTTTCATTTCACTGATGTTTTTTGTCGAGGTGGCGTTCTCCTGGGCGGCTATGGCATTGACAGATGGATCCTGACTGAAATTGAGGTAGAATGTCTGCACTCCCGAGCGCTTCTTGTTCGGGAAAGAATTGGCGTGGACAGAGATGTAGATATCCGCGCGCTTCTGGTTGGCGATGACAGGACGGCTCTCGACGGGGAGGAAGATATCTGTCTCTCTGGTCAGGATCACTTCGAGGTTTTTCTGTGACTCAAGAAGCTTTTTGAGCTCCTTGCAGACGTCGAGGACGATGGCCTTTTCCTGCAAGCCGTTTCGACCTATACATCCGGGGTCTTTACCTCCATGTCCGGGGTCTATAACGATCCTCTGAACCCCTAATCCCAGTTGACGGACCATGCTGTAGCCTTCTTTGGCCGGCTTAGCAGGCTGTGGGGGTGTGGATGGCGGGGACGAGAGAGCGGCTTCCTCTGGATAGATGTCGATCACAATCCGAAACGGGTCCATAAGATGCCAGACATGATGGCGCTTGATCTTTTTAAAGTCAAGGTCGACAGCTAATCGGACCGTGGAGTGATTCTTCTGGGCGATACGAATACGATCCATATAGCCGGCATCGAGAATGATGCTCTTCCCATGCAATATGGGATTCAATTTGGCTTGGTAAATGTCCACATAGATCCTGTCCGGTGATGCGAGTTGGCTGGAGTAGTATTCCCTGAGCTTGCCGATATCCACGACAATCCGAGTGAAGGAAGGGTGAGTGTGATAGCGAAGGTTGTAAACCTCGATCCGGGAGTCAGGTTGTCCGAAAAGAGATAGCCCCAGGAGTAAAACAAGTGAAACTGTGGTCAAGAGTGGGGCGCGTTGTTTCATCCGTATTGTGCCTATACCCTATTAATTCTATGAAATCTCTGTACTCCTGTCAACGAAGCCTCGCCATCTGCCCTCGTGTCAAAATGTCGAAGTGATAACTATAAAGAATTCCCTTTTTTTAGTCAATTTCTTAAAAAAAGAAGGAAGCCTTTTCTTTTTCAGAACCCTCTGATAGAATTCGGTTATGAACATGGTCTTGGTGCTCGATTTTGGCTCGCAGTACACGCAGCTAATCGCAAGAAAAATAAGGGAATTAGGTGTTTTTTCGGAGATCGTTCCCTATGATTTTTCTCTTGTGAGGATAAAGAAAAAAGCACCGGGCGCGATCGTCCTGTCTGGAGGGCCCCAGAGTGTGTATGAGGAGGGTGCGCCCCACATTTCTGCAGAAATATTCCGTCTGGACATTCCTGTCCTGGGCATCTGCTATGGGCTCCAGCTCATGGCGCACCTCTTGGGAGGGAAAGTGGCGCCATCCAAACGCAAAGAATATGGTTTTGCTTCGCTCGAGGT
>JAGLRY010000118.1 GCA_023135995.1 Candidatus Aminicenantota bacterium
CAGGAACCATGAAAAAACTAATCAAAGATTGCATATTAAAGGTCGAACAGTATGAGCCAGGAAAACCGATCGAACTTCTCAGAAGAGAACTCGGATTGGAAGGCGAGATCTGCAAGCTGGCGTCCAACGAGAATCCCTTAGGCCCCTCTCCTTTGGCTCTCGAAGCTATCAGAAATTCACTCAATGAGAGTAATTTCTATCCGGATAACAGTTGTTATCTCTTACGGGAAAAGTTGGGGGAATACTTGGGCCTTGCCCCCAAGAATATCCTCGTGGGCAACGGCACAACGGAGTTGATCTACTTGATCGGTGTCGCATTTTTAAATCCCGAAGACAAACTCATCATGAGTGAATCCGGATTTATCATGGCAAAAATAACAGCCCAGATCGCAAACTGCCATTTAGTTGAGGTCCCGATGAAGGATTGTTGTCATGACCTCGAGCGCATCCTCGAAGAGGTCGATGACGAGACAAAGATCGTCTATCTGGACCTTCCCATGAATCCGATCGGGACCTCTGTAACCCGACAGCAGTTTTCTTTTTTTATGGAACAGATGCCCGAAGATGTCCTTGTGGTTTGTGACGAGGCCTATTATGAATATGCCAAAAAAGAGACCTATCCTCAAGCGCTCAAGCTTGTGGAGGAGGGCCGGAATGTGATGATCTTGCGGACGTTCTCCAAACTGTACGGATTGGCAGGTTTTCGGGTCGGGTATTGTGTGTCCAAAGAGAGCTTGCTCGAGGCCCTCTGGAAAGTGAGCCCTCCTTTTTCGGTCAACAAGTTCGCTCAGATCGGTGCGGCTGCTGCGCTGGATGATGGAGAACATGTGAAGAAGACCTTGGAGATGAATGAGTCGGGAAAAAATTTCCTCTACGAGAACCTCCAAAAGATGTCTGTGGATTATATTCCCTCTGAAACCAATTTTGTGACTGTAGATGCAAAAACAGATGCACGAAAGATCTGTGAGGAGATGCAGAAAAGGGGAGTCATCGTCAGACCTCTGACGATGTATGGGCAGCCAACCTTTTTTCGTGTGACGGTCGGAACACCGGAACAAAACCAAAAGTTTATCGAGGTGTTCCAGCGCATACACAATAAACACGTTTAGTGCGCTAAGGCTAATAGGCCTGTTGTTGCGTTGAGCTAAATAGATATTGGGAGTCCGTGGACACCGTTATGGACATGGGGGCGGTGATCACACTGGCCTGCTGCCCTTTAAATACGAAGATCTGAAAAGTATTTTGGAATCTGTCAGCAGGAAAAATGACTTAAAGAATAACCTAACGGCCTTCGAAACCGGCTTTAACGCATCACAACAATAAGCCCCTGCTGGCTGATCCAAACCTAAAGATTTGCCATCACACGAATAATCTGATCAAGCTTGATAGACATAATCCCCATGTTTACTTCTTCGGGGAGGATTTTTTTGCCTTTGCCATGATTTCGTATATCTGAGCAAGTTTTGGTCTTGGCGGCTTGAGAAAAAGTGAGATTTCCTCTTCTGAATAGAAAGAATTGACGAAGTCTTCAACAGCAAAGACGTTTTTCCAGCAGTCCAAGGTATTTCTGCAGGGGAGGCCGCTGTTCATACTCCGGCAGTACGTAAAAGGAACCTTGTGGCCCAACATCCGGCAGTACTGCTGGATAGAATCGTAGGCATCGATCTTTGGGGCTACCATCTACCGGTTTTTTTTATTTCTGGTTTGGGAAGGTCTTTTAAGGCATCTTGGTATTTTTCTAACTCCTCATCGGGCAGTGAATAGTCTGTCAGTTCACCGTTGAGATAACTTTCATACCCGGTGAGGTCCATGAGCCCGTGGCCGCTATAGTTAAACAGGATCACTTTTTCTTTGCCTTCTTCTTTTGCTTTTATCGCTTCGTCGATCGCACAAGCAATGGCATGGCTTGTCTCTGGCGCTGTTATGGTACCCTCTGTTTGTGCCCACAATAAGGATGATTCGTAACATTTGAGCTGATGGTAGGCGCGGGGCTTTAGAAGCCCTTCCACGATCCCCTGGCTGACCAGGGGAGCCATACCATGATACCGGAGTCCTCCAGCATGGATCGGCGGAGGAACAAAGGTATGTCCGAGTGAATGCATGGGCAGAAGTGGAGTCATACGAGCCGTGTCGCCATGATCATAAGCGAAGTGCGCGCGGGTCATTGTCGGGCAGGCTTCCGGCTCTGTGGGGATGATCTCTATCTCTGCGCCGTTGATCTTATCATACACAAAGGGAAAAGCGAGTCCGGCAAAGTTGCTCCCCCCGCCTGCACAACCGATAACGATGTCGGGTGTTCTCTCACCAATAAGCTCTAGCTGCTTTTTTACTTCAAGCCCTATGATCGTCTGATGAAGCATCACATGATTCAAAACGCTTCCCAGGGAATAACGGGTTTTTCCTGTTTCATCCGAAACGGCCGCCTCTATGGCTTCGCTTATAGCAATTCCAAGGCTGCCAGAAGTGTCCGGCATTTTCTCCAGGATATCTCGCCCTGCCTGTGTCTCATTGCTCGGACTGGAAACACAGTTAGCGCCCCAGGTCTGCATCATAAGCTTGCGGAAAGGCTTCTGGTCGAAGCTTATTCTCACCATGTAGACCTTGCATTCCAATCCCAGAAGTTTGCAGGCAAAAGCGAGCGCGCTCCCCCATTGGCCAGCACCCGTCTCTGTGGTGAGACGTTCAATGCCGAATTGTTTGTTGTACCAAGCTTGAGTGACAGCAGTATTCGGTTTGTGACTCCCTGGAGGGCTTAAGCTCTCATCTTTGTAATATATGCGAGCAGGAGTTTCTAAATGTTGTTCTAAGTAAACAGCGCGCCGCAGAGGAGATGGTCTCCAACGGTATAGTATTTCAAGAACTTCTTCTGGAATGTCGATCCAGCGTTCCGGGCTCACTTCTTGCTCGATGAGATTCATCGGGAAAACAGGGGCAAGCATGTCTGGAGTAATGGGATTACCGTCAGGGCCAAGGGGAGGCTGCAGCGGGGAGGGAAGGTCGGCGGCAAGATTGTACCATTGTCTCGGGATCTCATCTTCCTTGAGGAAAATTTTTTTTGTGGTCATAGTACTCCTCCTTATCTTTGGATAAATAATAAATGATTCCTGTTTGAATTTTTATGATAAAAAAAATAAGTATTAATTATTATGTGCTGGTATGGCCAGAAAATTATAGAATTATTTTTTCCATAAAGTCAAATATTTAGATACAACTTTTTCACTGGGATGCTTAGTCCCAATCGTGCAGTCTGAAATATTCGTCCACCATCTTTTGAATATCCACAGTCGACCCTTTTGTCGGGCCTTCTTTTAATGGCTCTTTCTGGAATCGTTCGGGCAGCGTGTTGTCCTCTTTTTTAACGCCAAATCGTTTGTTGAGCTTGTAGTCTGTGTGGATGGCCTCCCCCAGTATTTTTTTCAAATAGTTGGGAGAATAGTCAATCCCTGTACCTGCCCGCAGAAGCTGTGAGGCGTTTTCCAGGTTCAGGATATCCATGCAAAGACCGATATTTTTGCACATGGTCATTGAATCGGTGAGCAGCGCGATTTTTTCCGAATAGGTCACGAGAGCCGCCTTGCCATCTTCTTCTAATCTGTGTGCGGCTTTTTCCGTGCCGAAGCGCTTTTTTGCCTCTTCTCTTCTGTTCGTCAGCTCGAAGTAAGGCTCAGCTCTCAGGTGGTCCGCACCCCTTGAGGCGATAGCATAAGTGAGCCCATAGGCCTTGATCCCCCTCGGATCGCCGCAGATGATATCCAATCCTTTCACCTGCATCACCAGTTTTTGCGCCTCTTCACTGAAACTCTGAGACAATTTTGTCGCGCCGTCGGCGAGCCTGTCTCCGACTCCCCGGCGGTAGGTGATCTTCTCCACAATGTCACGGATCTTGTCGGTCTCCCCCCAGGTGATTTCCAATCCATCCAAGTCGTCAGGATGGAGGAGTCCTTTTTCCTGGCACTCCATGATCCATCCAATGACCTCCGCTGTAGAGATAGAGTCCAATCCCATTTGATTCAGATAGGTATTCATCTCTAGGGCAAAAGGAAGATCGCTGTTTCCTAGCCGGGAGGTAAAACTGCACAGCGTTTCGAACTCGGGCCCTTCTGCCTCGTTGTCATCCACCGCGTAATAGCGGGAACAATGTACGTTGCAGTTGAAACAGGCCTTGTTTTTCACCTTGTATGTGCTGGCCAATGTCTGGCCTGAGATCTTATCCACATAGGAACATACACCCTCCTGGAAATGTTTTGTCGGGAGGATGCCGATGCCGTTCAAGTCTGTCATCAGCATCGTGGTGCCCAACTGGTAACGCTTTTGGTATTCGTTGTGGTTCATGATGGCCGCTTCGATTGTCCTGCACTCATCGAGAAACATTAATGGCTCCGCCAACTCCACAGAACGTGCTCCCCTGACCGCAAGGGCCTTCAGGTTCTTAGATCCCATAACGGCCCCCATTCCCGTTCGGCCGTTCACTCTATTCCCACTCGAAACAATAGCTGCGTAATGGACCAAATTCTCTCCGGCAGGCCCGATGGCAGCAACTTCAATGGAGTAATCGCATCTATCGCGCCGGATCGTTTCTGTTGTTCCCACAATAGTTTTGCCAGAAAGCTCAGAGCACTCAAAGAACTCGACGCCTGACTCTGTCACCAGAAGATAGATTAGGCTGTCTGCTTTGCCTGTGATGATGATCTGGTCGAATGCTGTCTGTTTCATCTCTGCGGCGAACTGCCCTCCCGCTGCTGAATCCCCCAGTATTCCTGTTAGGGGAGATTTGGCTGTGACTGTGTAATAGGCGGATGCCGGAAGTAACGAACCTGTGAGGGGGCCGGTACCGAAGATAATGATGTTTTCTGCTCCGAGCGGATCACACTCGGGGTCGAGTTCTTCATACAATCTCTTGGTATTTGCTGCCCGCCCTCCGATCACAGGCTTTATCCAGGAGGGATCGAGAGATTCTACTGAAAATGTCCGTTCAGAGAGGTTCACCCTCAGCACTCGCCCACCGTAGCCGTACTTAAGCATGGGCCTGATCTCTCCTTTTTCTGGCTGTTGTCCCGATTTTCTTGATATAAAAGTGCCTTTTCTGACTTGGGTTCATTTTAGTCGTTTCTTTTTTTATGTCTTCCAGAGAAATTTGCTCGATATTGTCCGGTTCGAAGGTAATGGCCTCCTCTGTACAGGCTTCAACGCACTGGGGTTTTCCACCGCAGAGGTCACACACGTACATAATTTTATTAAAGATCTCAAGCGCCCCGATCGGGCAGGCTTTTTCACACACGCCGCACGAAGTGCACAGCGTAGGAGAGACGAAAACCTGTCCCTGCTTTCCCAGACTCAAGGCATCCTCAGGACATTTCATGCAGTAGCGCTCTTGACACTGAACGCACACAACGGGGGAATCCAGGCGGGACTCATAGAGATTCAATACTTTTATCCGGGCGAGATGATTGTTGATTCTGCCTGTGTGGAAGAAAGAGCAGGCCGTTTCACATCGCTGACAACCTGTGCATTTACTCAAGTCAACACGAATCATGCTAATTTTTCCTCTTTCAAACTCGCTATTCTTCGATCACATCCAGCCGAAACTGGACCAATCCATCCGGGTCCGGGCATGAAAAATTTTTCACCTTTTTGACCCAGTGTCCATCCTCGAGTTTATCCCTCTCTTCCAAAATGGGGAAAATAGGCATCATGCTTTGCAGGGCCCAGATACACACATACTGTCCATCAGGAACATACAGTTTAGAATCTTCCACGAAGAAATAGTTCCCCACCTGCATGGGCAGGTTGCAGTAACCATCGATCCTCTCGACACTCACTTTGATCTTTGCCATGTCTTCTCTCCTACCATTCCCACCTGAATTATTCATAAAATCTGCTGACACATTTGGCTTTAAAAAACATTCAATATCATATTGTCAGCATCTTTTACCTGAATAATCCAGGTTCTCTGATTTTACCCATAATCCAGAGCGATAGGCAAATACATTTTTAAGGCTTCTTTTTTTCCACATTTGCATCCGATATCATCTATTGCACCAAAGTCCCGTATAATCAAAAACTTGACATGGGCTAGGCTTCTATAATATAGAGAAAATCCGTTGGGACAATTCTGAGCGTATTATTAGTGGCGGAAACATCGCTTTAGAAATAGCGAATTCCATCGTTGTGTGAGTGCTGCATCAAAGGAGGAATAAAATGGCATGGGAATTTATGGGACGAACGATCCATAAGATAGGAGTCGTGGGGTCCGGGAATATCGGGCCGGATATCGCTCTCTATTTCAGCAAGGTCTTTCATAAGTTTGGCGTTCCTGTGGTTGTGGTCGACATCTCTGAAAAAGCTCTCAAGTCGGGCGAGGCGCGAGTGAAGGGAAAATTTGGTCGCGGTGTGAGATCTGGAGCTTTTACAAAGAAAGAGGTGGATGCCATGCTTGCTAACCTGACCTGGACGACCGATTATGCCCAGCTGAAAGATGTCGATTTTGTGATCGAAGCAGCCACAGAGGATGTGGGAATAAAAAGAAAGATCTTCGCAGAACTGGAGAAGTTCTGTCCTGAGACAGCCATCCTGGCCTCCAACTCCTCGCATATGGAACCAGAGGTCATCTTTAAAGAGATCAAGAACAGGGAGAGATGTTTGGTCATTCACTATTTTTTCCCTGCGGAGCGAAGTATCATTGTGGAGATCGTCCCGGGGAAGGACACGGCGCCAGCGGTCACAGATTTTCTGCTGAATTTTTACGAACAGATCGGGAAGGCGCCCATTAAGGTGAAAAGCCGGTTTGGTTATGCCATAGACCCTATCTTTGAGGGGATTTTCTTGGCCGCGGCACTGTTGGTTGAAAAGGGAGTGGGAACGGTTGAACAGATGGATGCCATGGCCCAGAGAGCTTTCGGATTGGGTGTAGGCCCCTTCACGGCCATGAACCTAACTGGGGGGAATCCCATCACACAGCATGGCGTCTCCGAGATGCATGAGAAGATCATGCCGTGGTTTCACTCTCCCGCGATCCTGAACAATCAGGTAGCGCTTGATAAACCATGGAAAACGTCCTGGAAACACGAAGACGTCCACTATAACGAAAGTGTGTACGAGAGGGTGGCGGACATCATAAAGGGTGCTTATTTTGGGCTTGTCTGTGAGGCGTTGGACTCCGGGATCGTAGCTCTCGGCGACCTGGAGATGGCGGTGGAGAGCTCTCTTGTGATCAAGGCGCCCTTCCAGATGATGAACAGTATGGGCGTTGATAAGGCTCTCGAGCTCGTGAAGGCCTATGCCGAAGAATGGCCGGGGTTCAAAGTCCCTGATGTTCTAGTGAAGCGGGCTGAATCGGGAGAACCTTGGAATATTCCCATGGTATTTAGAGAGGATAGGGAAGATGTGGCTGTCGTCACGATCCGAAGACCCAGCGCTTTAAACGCCCTGAACACGACAATTATGTCCCAGCTTAAAAATGTGTTCACGGATATTCGGCGAGATGACAAGATCAAAGGAGCTATTCTGACGGGTTTCGGTGTGAAAGCTTTTGTATCCGGAGCGGACGTCCATGAGATCGCGCGCATGAGGTCCCCGGAAGAGTTAGAAGTCTTTGCCTTAAACGGCCAGAGCGTGCTGAATTTTATCGAAAATCTCGGAAAACCTGTCGTCTGTGCGATGAATGGGCTGGCTTTCGGAGGAGGAAACGAGCTAGCGATGGCCTGTACCGCCAGGATCGCTAAAAAGGGGACAAAAGTGCTTTGTGGCCAGCCAGAGCCGAAACTCGGCCTTGTTCCGGGTTATGGCGGGAGCCAGCGGCTTCCGCGCATCATCGGGCTATCCGCCGCATGGCCTATTCTGCGCTTAGGAGATCCCATTTCATCAAAAGAGGCTCTTGAGCTTGGTTTGATCCAGGAAGAGGTGGATGGCGACATCAAAGAGGCGGGTATCGCCTATGTGAAAAAACTGATCTCTGGAGAGGTGAGTGTGCCGGTCATCGAGAAGGGGCCACTGGAAATTCCTGACACACTCCCAGAGGTGGATATTGGTTTTCTCTCCAAGAAGACCGATGAGATCATGCAGCGAATCATTCTCGAAGGGGCAAAAAAAACACTCGAGGAGGGGCTCAAGCATGAGGCAAAAGTCCTGGGCGAGTGTGTGACGACCAAAGACATGAGGATCGGTATGGAAACGTTCAGAAAATTCGGGCCTAAAAAGAACGCAGGATTTTCCAATGCTTGACCGAAAGATAAAACAAAGACGCCGTCTATCCGAAAGAGGAGGATACCATGTTATTTGAAAAATCGTATATTCCCTACGACGCCTACTGGAGCACCCCCTTTTGCCGCTGGCAGGGAAGTTTTGCCCATCTGCATTCCATGGAGTTCGCCGCTGAAGTGTGTCGAGGGGCCTTTCCTGCCCGAAGGATCACCCCCGACATTTTTGACAGCCTTATTCTGGGTATGACAGTCCCCCAGAAAAACTGTTTTTACGGAGCCCCCTGGATGGCTGCCATGGTTGGGGCCACAGGGATCACAGGCCCTATGATCGGCCAGGCGTGTGCCACGTCGGCCAAGTGTGTGAGTGTGGCATCGGAAGAGTTGGAGATGGGCGACCAGGAGACGATCCTGGTTGTCACTTGCGATCGGACAAGCAACGGACCTCATCTTTATTATCCCAATCCATTGGGCACGGGAGGAACCGGGGATAAAGAGGACTGGGTTTGGGACAATTTCGGCTATGATCCCTGGGCCAAAAACGCCATGATCGAAACCGCCGAAAAAGTGGCGCAAGAGACCGGGATAACCAAGGAGGAACAGGATGAGGTCACGCTTATCAGGTACAACCAATATCAGGATGCCCTCAAAGATAACAGCGCTTTTCTCCACCGTTTTATGGTCGTTCCGATCGAAGCTAAAGATCCTATGGGCCGGAAAGTCTTAGCTACCGTGACCGGAGATGAAGGGGTATTTCCGACAACTGCGGATGCGCTGGCAAGATTAAGACCTGTCCAGCCCAATGGGACTGTTACTTTCGGCACACAGACATACCCAGCAGATGGAAACGCTGGCATTGTGATGACCACTAGGGATAAAGCAAGGGAGCTCAGCAGGGACCCGAATGTAGAGATACAGGTGCTTTCCTACGCAGAGGCCAGAGCTAAGAAGGGATTTATGGCCATGTCCATCGTGCCTGCAGCCAGAAAAGCTCTATCCTCAGTCGGTATGGGCATCAAAGATGTCAAAGCCATAAAGACGCACAATCCCTTTGCCGTGAATGATGTCTACTTCTGCAGGGAGATGGGCATCGGGCTCGAGGATATGAATAACTACGGTTGCTCCCTCATCTGGGGACATCCCCAGGGTCCTACAGGTGCACGCCTTATCATCGAATTGATCGAAGAGTTGGTGATCAAGGGAGGCGGATATGGCCTCTTTGATGGTTGTGCCGCAGGAGACACGGCCTCAGCTATAGTCCTCAAAGTGGACGTCAAATAAAGTTTAATAAAGTGTCCCAAGTGTGAATACGACAATCCTGAGGGCACACGGTTCTGCGGGAATCGTGCAGCGCCTCTAGCCTCCTTTCCTCTTTCTCCTTGGTAATGCGGACCTTTTCCGCTTCATCATTATTGTTGACACGTCTTCCGGTCTATGATATTTCTAACCTCAGGTTTAAGTGAAGGAAAATATGCTAATTTGTGAGGAATTCGTTTAGTACGCGTCTAAAACATTATCAAAGGAGAAGGAATGAGAAGGCTATTCAATGGAAAGGTAATTTTTTGTCTCGTTGTCGTTTTTCTAAGCATACTGCCTCTAGCAGGTCAAACAGAAAAACAGAAGATCAAAGTAGTGGTTGAGAATGCCACTATCCGGGCAAAACCCGATCTACAGAGTGATGTGATCAAACAACCGCCGTTGGGGACTGTGTTTGAAGTTGAAAAAAAGGAAGGCGAGTGGTTCACAATTAAAGTTAAGACTGAAGTGGGGGTGCTCCTTACAGGTTATATTCATGAAATGTTTGTTGAAATTGAAGAGGAAAAAAAGGAGGAGATTGAAGAGGCGGTAGAGAAGGCCCCTGAACCCGAAGAAAAGGTCAGCGAAGCACAAAAAAAGCCTGAATCCACAACACCATCCCAAGAAGCCCGTCCCACGCGGTTCGAGATCGGCTTTGGTGGGAGCTACACATCGGGTTATTCGATAAACAATGTCTCCTACTCGGATAGCTTCAGCTCAGGAAGCCTGGAACGTGCCACCGAGAATGGAACCATCACCCAAGGATTGGAGAAACCCATGGGATTTTATGGTTCGTTCAATTTCTTTTTAACTCAAGGCCTGGGAATTGAATTGAGACTCGACTCAAATTCAAGCGCAAATTTTACTTCAAGTAGCATGAGTGATTATCGATTGTCCTGGGAGTGGTCTGATGGCCGCTCAAACAATACAGAAAAAGATTGGGAAATTCAGGGAGGAGGGATTTCTTCACTGACTGTGTTTTCCGGAAATCTTATGTATAAAGTACGGAGTAGTGGACTCTTTGCACCCTTCTTCAGCGGAGGCGTATCTTACTATTCTGGCAAATTGAACAGGGCAAGCACATTTGTTGGATATGGGACAACCTGGACAGTCACTGACTGGCCGTATGTCACTCGGTATATCGATTTTATAGATGTTTCTGCAACATTGGATGGCTCGTTCAGCGGGATTGGTTTTAATCTGGGAGGTGGAGTTGACCTTCAGTTTTCAAGGAGCATTGCATTAAACATTGACGCCAGATATTTTATGCTGAAAAATGTGGAAGAAAGATGGCAAGTCCATTCAGGTTCTTATCCAACGAATCTCCATTCAGGCTGGAAGCTCGTTCTCTCCGAAGAAAATGCTCTTGCTCTTCAAGAGTCGATGAATCCTGTAGAGATAAACACCTCATTCTTCAAGATCTCGCTCGGCCTGAAATTAATGTTTTAAAATCCGAGTCTTCATTTTAATCCTGGATTATTCACGAGTTGAAGTAAGATCAACGGATTAGGTCGGGTCGGCGCCCGCAGGGTAAAAAATGTCGATTATGAATATAAAGCACATTGAAAACGGAATTGTCAAGGTGATTTACTGGAAGAATAATGGTAATGATTGATATTGCTTTTGTTGAATAAAGTATCGACATTTTTTATGAATAATTCAGATTAATAACTGCCATCCCTCTAATGGAGGCGTTTCATGAAAGATTTCCTCACGTCACTCAATAAAACTGCGACCCTAACGAAGATCAAAAGGCCTTTCTCTGCTCTGCCTAAAGTCTGGATCGGATTTATCATCGCAGGCGTTTTTCTCTTGGTCGAGCTCATCGGTGGAGCCAGTGGCTATGATATGGATGATCTTTTGGTCTATCTCATTGCAATCGGTCTTGTTGGTATGGTTTACTGGCTATTCTGTGTACACAGGTTTCACAAGATCCTCCGGGAGATGAATAAAGATTATGAAATATCTCCAGGGGCTGCGGTCGGTTATCATTTTTTACCCTTTTACAATTTTTACTGGATCTTCAAATGGCCCATGGAATTTTCCAACACCATCAATGCTCAGGGAGCAGTCAAGATGGCGCATGGGGCCTTGTTGGGTGTTTTGCTTTTGATCGCTCTTTTAATTAACAGATTTTTCGATGGCGCGGTGGGTATGACATTTATTTTTGGAATAGGGACGTATATGGCAAGTGTTCTCCGCAAGCAGATTCAAAGTCCCATCTCTGTGTTGCCAGAAGAAATCCAAACTGAGGTTAAGGAAACGGGGGTTTGGCCCACACAAAAAGCGGATCTGATAAAATCATTATCCTGGAATGAGCGTCCTGTTCTCGATGGGCTCATTTCTGTGGATTGTCCGGACTGCAAAGAAAAAAAGAGCTTCAAGGTCGAGTCTTTCCGGCCTTTTTCTTCGGAGCGTCCTGAGGGGCTTGTGTTGACAGAGGATGTGGTCAATTTTGTCAGCGGGGGCAATCGATTTTTGAGTGGCGCTCTAGGATTTGTCATCGCTATCATAATTGTCGTTATCATTGAATTAGCACTTCAAGTGAGGAGGCATAACTTCTTTTTCACTGTTATCGGTGTGATTATTTGGAAGTTTATTCAAGCCATGCTGGAGGGCGTGTTCAACAAGCAAATACCTGTTTGGACCTATACGTGTTGCGGTTGTGAAAAGAAGATATTTATCGCTTCTAACGGGAGTGATGTGCTTCTCGGGGAGGTTAAAGAAAAAAAAGAAACAGCCTCCAAACCTGAATCCAAAATAATCGCAGAGCCTGTCACTGAGGACAAATCTCTATCTTCAGGGGGTGAAAGTCCTGTTCCAGCCGTCCTATCCCAACTCCAGGAAACTGAACCTCAGGATGCTCTTCCTGACACAGTTCCAACTGCTTTTACTGAAACGCTGGTGGCTCCCACGAAGAATTTGGATGCAGGGAGCGTGTTTGCTGGGAGGTACCTAATTCTTGAGGAATTGGGGAAGGGAGGCATGGGCAATGTGTATAAAGCCTTCGATAAGGAAGTGGAGGAGAAGATCGCCCTTAAGACGATCAAACATGAGATCGCGGCCGATGAGAAGGTGATCCAGCGATTTCGCAACGAGTTGAAGATCGCGCGCAAAATCTCGCATAAAAATGTCTGCCGGATGTTTGACTTGGGCCGAGAGGAAGATACCTATTACATTGTGATGGAGTATGTATCTGGAGAGGATCTGAAGAGTTCCGTGAGAAGGATGGGGCCTTTGACCACGGGGAAAGTTCTCGGATTTGCAACGGAAATATGTGAGGGATTGGCTGAAGCCCATCGTTTGGGGATTGTACACCGGGATTTGAAGCCCCAGAACATCATGATCGATAGAGACGGGATCGCGCGGATCATGGATTTTGGGATCGCGCGTTCACAAGAGCTAAAGGGGATGACTGAGAATGGATCGACCATCGGGACTCCGGAGTACATGTCTCCTGAACAGGTTGAAGGAGAGGACATCGATCAGCGGTCTGACATCTATTCTATGGGAGTGATCCTCTACGAAATGGTAACCGGGCGGACACCCTTTGAGGGAAAAACACCGATGAGCGTGGCTATGAAACACGTGACGGAAAAGCCCAAAGAGCCAAGAGGCTTGAACATACAGATCTCAGAGAGTTTAAGCCGCGTGATCATGAAGTGTATAGAAAAAGACAAGGCTCGTCGTTATCAGAGCGCCCTGGACCTGCTCTACGCACTCAAGGAGATCGAAAGAGGAATCCCGGCGATAGAGAGGGTCAAACCTGCAAGGAGACCCATCACGTCGAGAGAGATCACGGTATCGTTCAGCATAAGGAGATTCCTCATTCCTGTCGCCGCGGTTCTGGGTGCTGTCATTATTGGGGGAGGTGTGTGGTATTTTGTGCTGCGTCCCGAGAGATCAAAACCCGCTTTACCTGGAACGATCCCGACAAAAGAAGGCATCCTGGCTACTGCCTATGAGTCCTTGAGAGATAAAGATTATTCTGCAGCGCTCGATCAGTTCAATAAGGTGTTGGAAATAAATCCTGAGGATCCTGATGTTCGGCTCAACATAGCCATCATTCTCAAAGAACAGGGAAAGATAGAAGAAGCCATCCAGGAATTCGAGAGGGTGATCGCCCTTGATGAGGAAGATCCTCGATCGTACAGACAATTGGGA
>JAGLRY010000119.1 GCA_023135995.1 Candidatus Aminicenantota bacterium
AAAGGTGACAGTCCCCTTTTCACTGTAGGGACCGTTTCCCAAACGGTCCGTTCGGGGAACGGACCCTACATAGGTTTCCGTTTCGGACCATTCGGGGAACGGTCCCTAAAATGTTACATCGATGAAATTAGAGCGTTGTGGATGTGGCCGTGCCATAAAAAATCGCGTTAAAAAGAAATTTAAACGTGCCGTGCGGTTGGACTCGGAAGGTGATCTCTGGGCCAAAAAGGAAAAGCTTCCCCTTGCCCACTTCCGCTTCAACAACGGCGATGCCCCCTTTGAGGTAGTGTTGACCCAATGCCCATCCACTGCGCAGCGGCTTGTCGGTGTCGAACCAAGCTACGGGTTTTACCTTTAAAAATACCGACTCAGGTGTAAGATGGAAGACTGGACTTCTATTAAAGTACACATTCAATTTTTCCGGCAGCCCATAGGCCAGAGGATTTGATGTGTCGAGCTTGACCTGGAGTATAGAGCCGGGAACAAAATACTTTGCCGTGGGCAGCGGTTTTTCTTTTCCGTCAGCTGTCTTTTCAATCAACGCATCACTGATCGGGAGGCCCACATAATAGCCAAGGCTTGTTGAGCTTCCAATAGTGAGAATCGTTCCCCCATCATCGAGGAATCGTTTGAGCTGAGGGATCGTCTTTTCTTTAGTGACTTTGCCTAATCTGTTTCTGTACTCGGCGGGGATGGTTTTGGGATCGGGTTGTTCGCTTCTGAAGTAACGGGAAAATTCATCTTCCACCATTGCAGGGATCGCTCCCCCCACAAAAATAAGAACGTCAAATTTGTTCTTAAGATCACCGCCATCGAGTGTTTGGGGAAAGACCACCTCGAAATCGAACTCGAACTGTTCCATCAGCCATCTCACCCATCCCGAAGGCATGGACCCTCCGTATCTATCCCATAGGCCGATCCGCGGAGCCCTTATCCGATAGGCTTCTCCTTTGGGTTTAACTGTGACACCCTCAAATGTCAATCCTTTCTCCTGCGCCAAATCTTGGAGTTTAGGGATCGTAGAGGTTTTGGCGGGGATGTATACCGCACCCTCAAGTAGGGTTTTCCCGTTTATTTGAATTTTATCTTTCAGCCAGTACACATCCTCTCCGCTCTTTACGAGTCGATTGATGGCGGTAAACGCTTCGTTCACCCTGTGGTCCAGGATATACCCCAGAGCACTGCGCCCTTTCACTCGGCCTTCTGGTGCCTCGGCCAGGCCACCCAATTTTTCGAAGGGGCCATCAAAACCTTCGAGGATCCGGTCGAATTCCACTCCCATCTGAAAAGCCAGAGTATATCCTGCACTGTCATAGGGCGCGCGTGGAGGACCGCCGGGGTATGGAATGTCGTCCGGGTAATGTTGCGGTTCGAACATGTCGATGACATGCGGACGAAAGGCTTGTGCCGATTTTACGACATAGGATCCTTCTGGATAGGTCTTTCCTTCGACCTTAAAAGACTTCGTTGCACGGTGAATGGTGATTCCATTTTTTATGAGAGTGTTGACAAATTTGGTTGCGGTGAGAAAATCCGGTTGGTCTGAGGGGATGATAAATCCTCTAGGATCTCTGGCTTCGGGATCCCGAAAGACTTTAAAATATTTGGGATCATAACCCTGTGATCTTCGACCTGTTCCCATGGGTTTGGCATCATCTTTTTTAATAGCAGCTTGAACGGCTTCGATCCTGCGCGGAGTTATGGTCCAGTGATCACGGCTGCCCTTTTCGATGGAGTTTTTTCCCATCCGGTAGATGTTAAAGAGGAAATTATCTTTAAGTTTTGCGGCTGTATCGAGAATGGCACGATCGGCTGTGATGCTGTATTCGATGGTGCTGCGAAAATGCCACGTCTGAGGAGCAATGGGGAAGGGATAGTCGCCGTTGGCCAGGTGTTTCTCAGGAATGAATGGGATTGTCACAGGCGTAGGATTGCCGATCATCTCCGTGAGGATCCCGATCATGTTGTGGAAGTAAGGTGTGCAACGGAGACAGCCATTCCACCAGGTTTGATACCAGGCCCCCTCCCTCATCGTAGACCCGGGTTTGCCCTCAGCCATAAAACGGCTGTGCATGGCTGAGCCCACGACATCAATTCCCAGGACGAGAAGAGGATCGTAGTTGAAATTATAGGGTTCTCGGAAGGGAGGGGCAAAAAGGACAGCGCCCGAAGGGCCGGTCTGGTGGTGGTTGTACACGATCTGAGGAAACCACTCGCGGTAGAGAATGCGGTTGATGATCTCTGTCTCTTTCATGTTGACCATGTAGAAATCGCGGTTGTTGTCGTGCCCGACGTATTTCTGGTACAGGTAGGGTAGCCCGCGTGTCGACCTTTTTTTCGGATCGGGTTCACGCATGTACCAATTTCCGATATTCTCCATGCCATCAGGATTTGTGATGAGAGCGAGGAGGATCACATTGTCCAGGATCCGGAGAGTTTCGGCATCACTGCCGCTCACCATCTGGTAGACGAGCTCCAGCTCTTGTTGTGCGCCGGAGACCTCGGTGGCATGCAGTCCTCCATCGATCCAGACAACGGCTTTTCCCTCTTTGGCCAGCGCGCGGGCCTCATTGTCATCAAGCTCATCAGCTAATGCCAAACGTCTTGCGATCTCTTTATAGCGAGCAAGATTTTTATGGTTCTCGGGTGAAGTGATGATGGCCAAAATCATGGTACGGCCTTCCGAAGTCGTCCCGATCTGCTCCAGTATAATCCGCGGAGACTCTTGTTCCAATGTCTTCCAGTAATTGACGAGCTGGGTGTATGTTGCCAGCCAATAATCGTCTCCGATGTCGTGCCCGAACTGTTCCTTCGGGGTTGTTATCTTATCCTGGCCGAGAACTGGCAGTATAAATAAGAATAGGCTCAAAAGATACAGAATAGGGATTCTTATCCTTTTCATTTAATCCTTTCCTTTCAATCTTGAGATCTGAACTGCAGCTTTTTACTTTATACTGTCGAGATTCAACAATCAACTACTTTACCTGAATTATTCATAAAAAATGTCGATCCTTATTACAAATATATTAATATCAGAACGTTACTTTTGTTTTCGGAAAATCACTCTGACAATTCCGTTATCATTGCCCCTCTTATTCATAATCGACATTTTTTACCCTTCGGGCGAACCGATCTCACAGCATCGGCTTCGTTGCGTTATTGAGTTTCCAATTGTGTGGTGGAGAGAATCGATGGAAATATGTTGCAGAGAGGGAATCTGATTTGTTAGATTATAAGGAGTGAGAGATAGGTCGGGCACCCAATGATACAGATCCAGGACTTGAGTTACAGCATCGGCGGTCGGACCTTGATGACGGAGATCGACTGGAGCATCCAGCCGGGAAAACGCTCTGCGCTTATCGGACCGAACGGTGCGGGCAAGACAACACTCCTCCGACTGATCATCGGCGATCTTCAGCCTGATAAAGGAACGATCAACAAACCCAGGGAATATCACATCGGGTATCTCCCCCAGGAAGAGATAGATGTGTGTGGGGGTTCCGTATTGGAAACAGCGCTGGCCGGCCACGAAAGGATATCCGAGTTAGAAAGAAAAATTGAAGAGACATATCATGCTTTTAATGACTCTCTGGATAACGAAGACAAGCTCCTGAAAAAGCTTGGGGATTTGGAGCACCAGTATGAAGCCCTGGGCGGATACCGTTTGGAAGCCACTGCTAAAACTATCCTGTCCGGCCTTGGATTTAGAGAGGCAGACTTTTTGCGCCCTCAATCGGAGATGAGCGGTGGATGGAGGATGCGGGTCTATCTGGCTCGTTTGCTCCTCCGGAGGCCGGACTTGCTTCTTCTGGATGAGCCGAC
>JAGLRY010000012.1 GCA_023135995.1 Candidatus Aminicenantota bacterium
AGTTCAACAAAGCCCTTAGGATTGACCCCGGTAATCCTGCGGCTCTGAAAGAATTGAAGGAGCTGGAAAAGCCCAAGTCAAAGGGTGGATTCAAAGACCTTAAAGACCTTAAAGATCTTCTGTCTTTTGATATAAAGGGGCTCAAGAGGAGGCTTTCGACGGATATATTTGGAAAGAAAAAGAAGAAGTGATTCTTTGGTTTAAAAAGAGATAAGTGCTAAGAAATTCTTCTCGTCCAGAACAGGCACTCCTAGCTTTTGGGCTTTTTCGAGTTTAGCTCCCGGCTCTGCTCCTGCAATGACATAGTCCGTTTTTCGGCTTACGGTCGATGTGACGGTTCCTCCCCGCTGTTCGATCTCTTTTCTCGCCTCTTCTCGGCTGAATTGTGCGAGTTTCCCTGTCAAGACGAATGTTTGACCGGATAATGGCCCCTCCTCGGACGATGCCTCGGCTTGAGAGAAAGAGTTGACGCCAACCTCGCGCAGTTTGTCTAGAAGCGTAGTATTTTTCGGTTGGTGGAAGAAAAAGACGATGCTCTCAGCCACCTTGGGTCCTACATCCTCTATCTGGATCAGCTCTTCGGGAGGGGCCTTGCTCAGTGAATCGAGATCTCTAAAATGAGAAGCGATCGCTTGTGCTGTGCGTTCTCCAACGAACCTGATGCCCAATGCATAAATGAGTCGATCCAGGTCCATTACTTTCGATTTTTCGATTTCGTCCAGCAAATTTTGGGAGCTTTTAGGCCCCATTCTATCAAGATTGACCAAGTCTTCATAACTCAATGCGTAGAGATCGGGAATGGTTTGAACGAGGTGTTTTTCCAAAAGCTGATTGACGAGAGCGACTCCAAGCGTTTCGATATTCATGGCCCGGCGTGAGGAATAATGAAGGAGAGATTCTTTCAGCTTTGCAGGACAGGAGGGGTTGATACAGCGGGAGACCGCTTCGTCTTCGGGCCGGAAGACCTCAGTGTGACATACAGGGCATATTTTAGGAAAAGCGAAGGGAATTTCTCTCCCTGTCCTTTTCTCCTTCATCACTAAGACAACCTTGGGGATGACATCTCCGCTCCGCTCGATCAAGACAAAATCGCCGACTCGGATGTCTTTCCGCCGGATCTCGTCCTCATTGTGTAAAGTCGACCGGCTTATCGTCGTTCCCGAGAGTTTGACAGGTTCGAGTACAGCAACGGGAGTTAAAGCGCCTGTCCGCCCCACTTGAACGACAATGTCTTTTATTCGAGTGGTTGCCTGCCTCGCTGGGAATTTGAAGGATATGGCCCATCTCGGGAATTTTGCCGTGCTGCCGAGGAGTCTTTGCTGTTCAACAGAATCCACCTTGATAACGATGCCGTCGACATCGTAATCGAGCGCATCTCTTCGTTCCTTCCACTCTCTATAGTAGGAGATGACAGCATCCAATGAAGAGCAGCGGCGGGAATGGGGGTTGATCTTGAGGCCTAACTTTTTCATTGTTTGGAGGTTTTGCCACTGGCTCTCTTTCTCTTCTCCCTCTACGAACAAGGTATAGAGAAAAACGTCCAGCATTCGAGCAGCCACTTCCTTCGGATCGAGTAGCCGGATGGACCCTGCGGCGGCATTCCTTGGATTGACGAACAGAGGAAGATCTTCGTTCTCTCGTCTTCTGTTTATCTTCCTGAACGAGGGGAATGGAAGGTAGATTTCACCCCGCACCTCGAGCTCTCCCGATTGAGGAATGGCAAGCGGAAAGCTTCTGATCGTTTTTACATTCGCAGTGACATCATCACCCCTTAGACCATCGCCTCGGGTTATGGCCTGGGCGAATTTTCCGTCGCGATAGATGACAGAGATCCCCAATCCATCGATCTTCAATTCTGCCACGTAAGCGATTTTTTCTGTAGGAATGATTTTTCGTATCCGCTCTTCGAATTCCCTCAATTCTTCCATCGTGTAGCAGTTGTCAAGGCTGAGCATAGGGGTGCTGTGTTCGACTGATGCGAAACCCTCAAGAGGTTGTTCTCCCACTCTTTGAGTGGGCGATTCGGGCGTGATGAGCTCAGGAAATTGTCTTTCGAGATTTATGAGCTCCTTGATGAGCATGTCGAATTCGTAATCGGAGATCTGGGGGTCGTTTTCGATATAATATTTCTTCTCATGGAAGACAACGTCTTCTCTGAGTTTCTGGATTCTCTTTTTAGCCTCTTTCAGTGTGAGTGGCATTGGATATCACACTCTCCCTTTGAGGATTTTGTGGATTTTTCCGTTCGCTCGATCGGGCAATATTGATATTATTACAGAAAAAGCAAAAGTTCAAACAGTCAAGCTAATATGTCAGCGATGTAGGGTGCGGTCACTGAACGGACCGTTTGGGAAACGGTCCCTACATCTTTCGCAGGGGGGATTAGATGCCCAAGCGGGTTTTCGTCTGTTCTACGAGGGCGTTGAATTTATCCAATGCTTGTTGCTGCTCTGTTTGGAGTTTTTCGATGGCTTTCTGTTCAGTTTCGATCTGTTCCAATATCTTTTCCATTTCTGCATTTTCGGCATCGGTGAGGTCTTCTTCATCTTTTTCACCGTATTTTTCGTTGAAGCTGTTTGTTAGAGTTTCCAGTTTTGTGCCCCTGTCCGCGAGGTCCTTGATCTTTTCGTTATATCCTGGGACTTCGTGATTGAAGAACAGTCTCTGCGCGAGGTCCATGGCTTTTTTGGAATTGGCCTGGGAGAGATAGCTCGCATCCAGCAGATAATCGATTGCCTCCGAAGAGCCGTTGTTGTTGGAATTGCTCTTAGTAGCCAGGAGGACTCCGATGTTGTATGCCACATCTCCCTTTTTCTGCTTGGTGTAGGCCTGTTTGTAGTATGTCAGGGCCTCATCCTTTTGTCCGGACCTGTTGAGCGAGTTTGCCAGATAGACGATACAGGCGTAGTTATTCGTAATTCCGACACAGACCTTCCATGCCTTTGCGGCGTCGCTGTAGGCTTTGGCATCGTACAGGCCCTTTGCGACCTTTTTCAAGTCGTTGGCGATCTGTTTGTTTTTCAGAATGTTGTAGGCGCTGATGTATGAGCTTGATGCCCCCTTCAGATCGTTGGACTTTTGTTGAACTTGGCCTTGAACATAGTAAGCCGCTCCCACGAGTTGATTTTTGTTCTGTGCTTTTCCGAGCTGGATAGCTTGTTGGGCATAGTTTTTGGCTTTTGCCAGGTTCTTTCCTTGTTGTCCGTAAACAGCGGCAACTGTTACGAGGATCTGAAACTTCATGAGCTCATCCAAGCCACCCAAATTTATTGCCTTTTCACCATATTCGATGGTCTCAGCAGCTGTTTTGCCGCTGTAGGGGGTTACGCATAGGTTTGCATATGCAAAATTTTCGTATTGGGATCCTTTTCCGCCGCATTGCGCCAGATAGTCTTTAAGGAGTTTTGCCCTCTGGCCGGCATCGGCTGTTGTCACGGCTTTGATATACGCCTGATCACAGGAGTTTTCCTGGCTGAGCACGGGGAAAACGAGGAGGAGAGTTAATGTGATTACCGTAAGTGCTGATCTTTTCATGGTCGACCTCTCTATGTTGGATTAATTCTTTTTTCACACAGGGAAAGCGAAATATTAGCATAAATCCAACAGAAAAAGCAATAGCTTTTCATCCGTTCTCGATAGCAGCAAAAACTGTGCCATATTTAAAGTGGAACAACTTATTACGTGTCTCCTCTGTTTTGCCTTGGGCGGCTGAATTTAGACTTTTGCGGCGATATAGAATAGAATGGCATCATGAAAGGCGGGAAGAGGGATTTCCCTGAAAGGTTTCAAAATACAGTGGGGAGACCTCTCGATTTTTCCGTTCGACTTTCCGATTATTCCCATTTTAAGATCGGAGGCGAGGCTGATTATTTTTTTTGTGCGCGATCTCCTCATGAATTGAAGAAAACCATATCACTCGCTCGTGAATTTTCTCTGTATCACACCATCATGGGCGGTGGGTACAATCTGTTGTTTGAGGATGAGGGATTCCGGGGGCTTGTCATCAAAAACCAAGTGGAAAAGATCGACCGTCAGGATAAAGAGCTCATCCGGTGTGCATCTGGGAGTCTGTTGAAGGACGTGCTCGAGTGGTGTGCCGAACATGAATTAGGGGGGCTGGAATTTATGGCAGGAATTCCCGGGACTGTCGGCGGTGCTGTTTATGGAAATGCCGGCGCTTTTGATGAGGAAATCGGCGATCGAGTGGTTGAGGCTGTGCTATATGATAAATCCGATAAAGACGTCAAGATAAACAGAGAGTATTTTTCCTTTGATTACCGGTATAGCTCGCTCAAAAAGAGGCCTGATGTCGTTTTAGAGGTGATTTTACGGGTTGAAGAACGGAGAAGATCTCAGATTGAAGCCAATATTGCAAAAAATATGGAATGGAGAACAAAAAGACACCCGCCATGGGACATCGCTTGTGCGGGAAGTTTTTTTCAAAATCCTGTCTCTTTGGAAGGAAAAAAAATCGCCGCTGCGCAACTTTTGGATCGTGTGGGGGCAAAAGGGCTCAGGGAGGGCGATGCCATGGTATATGATGGGCACGCCAACTTCATCATCAATCGCGGCCATGCCTGTGCGTCAGATGTGATGAGTTTAGCTTCTGAGCTTAAAAGAAGGGTCAAAGAGGAATTTGGTATCGACCTCAAGGAAGAGGTCATTCACGTTCCAGCAACGCCTCCATCGCGCTGATCTTTTCTCTCGGAGTTTTGTTCCCGCGTTTTGCCATTTCCAGGCTTTGTTTTGCCAGGTCGATGTATATCCGGCGGGCTGAGGGAAATTTTTTAAGTTCCGCCAGATGTTTTTTGATCGTAGTCAGATCACCCCTGGCCACAGGCCCTGTTAAGGCGCCAAAAATGTCAATTTTGTTTACATTATGTAAAGTTCCTTCTAAGAGAGGCCGCAGGATTTTTTTCGCCTCGTCCTGCCCGAGTCCGCATTCGCTGAGAAGTGATATGGCCGTGTACAGGAGCGCCACACTCATGTTGGATGCCAGGCTGCAGGCCGTGTGATAGCAGGCTTTGTCTTCCGCGCGGATCATAAAGTGCAAACCGCCGATTGTGTTGACGATGTCTTTAACTGCTGACACGGCTCCTTCGTCTCCTTCGAGAGCGAAAAAGATGCCCTGGAAAAGGTCAATCCTGCTCTGTTTTTTGGGAAAGGATGAACAGGGATGGACAGAGGCCGTATGGGCCCCTTTTGATTGGAGTGGATCGAGGGCATGGGAGGTTAGAAGGCCGCTGCAGTGGAGAACGATCTTTTCCCTCCAATCCAAAGGTGAGGATTCAAGTTCTTTGGCGACATATTCGATGGCATCATCCGGAACAGTAAGGAAGACGATCTCTCCCTGGTCTGCGGTTCGGACATTGTCTGTGGACGCCGTGCCCTGGCCGATCTTTTGGCGGCTATCTTCGGCCGAAGACTTTGACCGGCAGGAGAGGGCCTTGATCGTGTATCCTTTTTTAGACAGAGTATAACCTAATGAAGCCCCAAGGCGTCCCGCTCCGATGATGGCGATAGGTTTCATCTCTTTTTTTTAAATATGTCGACCCAGTGATTTATCTCGAGCGGAGAGGGAAAACGTGTTTGTTTTTCCATTTCCTTCAGGTCCTTGTTTTCTTTGAGCACAGCCTTGAGCTGCTTGTTGAACTCCTCACAGGACAGCGGTTTGACGCCGTTTTTCCTTGCGTAGTCCTTGATCTCCCTGTCTGAGCTCACAACATAGAATCGACGCTCCCTGGCTCTTTTGGCAATGATGTCTTTGATGATCCGGTCAGCGTTTTGTCCCCTGTCAGGGTAGAGTACAGTCAGGGATCTATCAGGGAAATTGTGATCCGTGATCTCTGGATCCGGCGGCCCATCAAACACAGCAATAATTTTCACCTTTTGTATTTTGTTGAATATCAATAATTTAGCGATCAGACTGTATTTACTCCGGGGGTCCCGCAGTTCATAGGGAGAGGTGTGTCCGATGAAATTGTTCCCATCAACCAGATATGCCATCTTTCATGCCGCCAGGTTGTATATGTCTCCGGGCTTGAGGATGATGACTTCGGCTGTGTCGCCCACTCTTCTCTTGAATTCTTCCGGATCCACGCTGACGATCGGAAAGGTGCCGTAGTGGATGGGGATGACCTTCTTTGTCTGGACAAACTCCACGGCCTTGGTGGCAGAACCAACGCCCATGGTGTACCTGTCCCCGATGGGGATGAAACTCAGGTCAGGGTGGAAAAACTCTCCAATGATCTTCATGTCGTAGGTTAAGCCTGTATCACCGGCATGGTAGAGCTTTTGTCCGTCAAGCTCCACCACAACTCCTGTAGGATCTCCGGTTTCCGCTGAATGAAGAGCTTGGACCATGTGTATGATCACTCCGTTTGTTTCGACCGTTCCCCCTATGTTCATTCCCTCTGCCGGGATGCCCTGTTCCTCTGCTTGGACAGCCACTTCATGAACGGAAACAAAAGTGGCGCCCGTTCTTTTGCAAATGTCAAAGGAATCTCCCTTGTGATCTGCGTGGTCATGGGTGACGATCACCACATCCGCTTCTGTGATCTCCTCAGGAGTGGTGGATGCGACAGGATTACCAGTGAGAAATGGATCGATGTACACGGTTTTTGAACCTTTTATTTTGATTGCAGAATGTCCCAGCCATGTGATTTCCATGTTGTTTTCCTCCTTCTTCAAATAACCTGAACTATTCATAAAAAATGCCGATGCTTTTTTTACTTCAGCAATATCAGGAAGTTATCCTGACATTGCTGAAAAAACTTTTCAAGAAGAATCTTTTTATATTAATCGGCATTTTTTACCCTTCGAGCGAACCGGTCTTACTGCATCTGCTTTGTTGTGA
>JAGLRY010000120.1 GCA_023135995.1 Candidatus Aminicenantota bacterium
CGTAATTCTGGTGTCCCATGACCGATTTTTTATTGATCGTCTGGCTCACGATGTGTATGAGCTGGATCAGGGGAGGCTTGAGCGATACGCGGGTAATTACCATTTTTTTGAGCGCGAGAAGGAAAAAAGAATCCAGCTTCAGCGCAAAAAAAAAGAGGCCCTGGAAGCAGAGAGAAAGCGCCAGGAGCGGTTTATCGAGCGGTTTCGCGCTAAAAACACAAAAGCCAGCCAAGTACAGAGCCGGATCAAACAGCTGGAAAAGCTGGAGAAAGTCGAACTCCCGCCCCCACCCCGTCGGATAAATTTCCAACTGAGTGTGGAAGTTAAAAGCTACAAAGATGTCTTGCACATTGAAGATATGTTCTTTCGTTATGAAAAGCCGTGGGTGCTGGAGGATGTCCATCTGATCATCTCCAGAAAGGAAAGAGTGGCGCTTGTCGGCGCCAACGGTACCGGTAAGACAACTCTCACACGTCTAATTGTGAACCAGTTTTCTCCCCAGAGAGGAAGCATCACACTCGGCAAGAGAACTTCAGTGGGGTATTATTCACAGCATCAGTTGGATATGCTGGACCCAGAAGCGAATGTGTACGATGAGGTCTTTTCGAGCGCGGCAGAGGCTCACATCCCGCGGATCAGGGACGTCCTCGGAGCCTTCCAGTTCAGCGGCGATGATGTTTTTAAGAGGATCAAGGTCCTTTCCGGAGGAGAAAAGGCCAGGGTGTCGCTGGCTAAAATCCTTCTTTCACCCGTTAATTTCCTTATCATGGATGAGCCGACCAATCACCTCGACCTTGTTTCAGTTGAAGCTCTGGAACAGGCGTTGACACACTATGAGGGAACTCTTTTATTGATCTCTCATGATCGCTATTTTCTGGATAAAATCGTAGCCCGAATCATCGAGCTGAAGGACGGACGCCTTACCGAATACCTGGGGAATTATTCGGATTATTTGGCAAAAAGAATGTTGGAGCCCGCAGATTTCGCAAGATCTGAAACGAAAAAACGGTCACACCCCATGGGACGAAAATCCAAAGACCAGAAACGCTTAGAAGCCGAAGTCAGACAAGCGATCAGCAGGGATAGAAATCGGCTGAAGCAGGAGATCGCTCGGATCGAGGAAGAAATCGATGGTATGGAAACACGCATGAAAGAGATCGAAAAGGAACTCGCACAACCGGCAACTTATCAGGACGGCAAGCAAGTCTCTGAGTACCAGCGGGAATACAAACGCCTGAAAAAGAACCTCGAAGAGAGTTATGACAGATGGGAAAAGGACAAACTGGAGCTCGAAGAGCTGTTGAACTCTCTCCACTGACTCACTTTAAGCATCTTTCAGGAAATGGAACTGCTCCCCTCCTTGACAACATCCAACTATCGCAATAGAATCGATGCTTATTCCTACCAATGAAAACACATCCATTCGTTGAATTCTTCAAGTCCAGATTGGCGGGACATCTCATTATGATGACCTCGGGCAATATTCTGTGTGCGGGGTTGGCCTTTCTGGCAATTCTGATCATATCGAAAGCTGTCTCTGTCAGCGACTTTGGCTTGTTCAACATCTCTATCTCTGTGATCCTCATGGCTCAGCCTCTTATCAGTTTCGGCATGCTGGGCACGATGATCAAGTTTGTTTCATCTCATCTAGCGAGAGGTCAGGAAGATGAAGCCGTTCATGTGGTTAAAGCTGTGTTCATCATAAAAGCCTCACTCAGTCTGATCTTGGCGGCTTTTGTTTTCTTCACAGCTGGCCCTTTAGCTCAACATATTTTTCACCTGCCTTCGCTTTTCCCGCTCCTCCGGATGGCTGCATTCGGAATCTTCTTTTTATCGATATTTAATTATGTGAAGGCTACGCTCTGGGCATATAAAAAGTACCCCGCCTATGTGGTCATACAGTTCCTTACGGATATGGCTAAGGTTCTAACCATAAGTATATTGTTCTTGATCTCGGCCCTTACTGCCTTTTCTGCAGTCTCTGTGTTTTCTCTTCTTTCCATATTGGGGATTGTGCTCGGTTTTTTGTACTTTCGTGCTATATTTTTCTCTAAAGGCAATCATACGAACAAACTGTACTTTCAACTCTTCTCGTTCGGTAAATGGTTGTTTTTGAGTAACTTGGGTCGCCGATTATTCTTATATATTGGTGTGGTTATGCTCGCTCGAATGCTAGACAGCGAGGCTGCAGGAATATATGGCCTGGCTCTCAACCTCACCTATATCTTCCTCATCATTGTTTCAACCTTGACAGCTGTCCTTCTGCCAGAAGTGAGCCGTTTTAGAGACAAAGAGCAGTTCATCGTCTATTTCAGGCAGTCCTTGAAGATTTCTGCAGGCATCGGGATTCTTTTGGTTCCCTTTCTGTTTTTCGCCAAAGATATCATCCTCTTCTTTTTCGGGGAACGTTATCTCGGATCCATCCCTGTTTTTATCTGGTTGGCTTTGGGGTTTTTGTTTTTTGCCCTTTTCCAAATCCTCCGGCCCATCCTTCTTGCCCTGGATAAGCCCCACATCGTGGCCTACGTCGATTTGGTGAGCGTCGTTGTGATGATTGTGGGGTGTTATTTCCTCATTCCGCATTTAGGAGTGCTTGCGCCGGCTATAACGGCCTTTGTCTTGAATGTATTCGCTGTGGTGGTGCTCGCCTTCTACACTCACCGTCAGATACACAAAGCCGATGTGTTTATTGAGCCTGATAAGCTCTCTCTGGATGCTTACGGTTGATGATGGGTTTATGAATTCTACTGTTTGCTATCCAGGTGTGTTTGGAATACAATTGACGCGCGTTTTCATTTTAGATTGTGATATAAGGGACAGAGGTCTCTGGATATCATTCAGGAATACCTCGAGATGTAGCTCCATGTCTCCACATGAGAATTTTTCTTTTCAGTCGACAGATGAACTCCTGGGGAAAGCCAAAGAATTGGGTGTCGAGCTTCCTTATCAAGAATCTCTATCGGATCTTTTCGAATCTATTTCTTTAGGGACAAAAAAGATCTCTAACCGTCTTGCGATTCAACCCATGGAGGGTTTTGATGGAATGGCCGATGGGTCTCCTGATGAATTGACTTTTCGACGATATAAAAAGTATGCCCAAGGGGGGAGCGGACTGATCTGGTTCGAGGCTACGGCTGTTGTGCCCGAAGGGCGTTCGAATCCCTCTCAGCTCATGCTCACTCCCCACACTCTGGATGTTTTCAAATCCCTCTTGGATCAGACCCGCGAGATCGCCATTCGATCCTTGGGCAGCACTCACGAGGTGTACTGTGTTCTTCAGATCACGCACTCAGGCCGGTTCAGCCGGCCTTCAGGAAAACCAGAGCCATGGGCAGCGTGTTTTAATCCTCTGTTGGATCGGGATGCCCAAAACATTCATGTCGCGAGTGATGAAGAACTGTTGAGGCTTGAGGATGTTTTTGTCAACGCGGCCCAACTCGCTTTCCAAGCTGGCTTCGATGCGGTGGATGTGAAAGCCTGCCATGGCTACCTTATCAATGACCTTCTGGGTGCACACACCCGTAAGGACAGCCGGTTCGGTGAGACATTCGAAAAGAGGATATCGTTCCTTTTGGATATCGTCCAGAGGATTCGTGAAAACGTCCCTCGATTGGGAGTGGCGGTTCGATTGAATGCCAGCGACAACATCCCGTATCCCTATGGTTTCGGCATGTCCAGAGAGGACTCAGATGAGGCTGACCTGACAGAAGCTTTGACTCTCGTGAAACAGCTTATAGACCAAGGATGCCTTCTGTTTAACATCACTCTTGGGATTCCTCATCACACTCCACATTTCGGCCGCCCTTTCGACCGGCCGGTGGGGGAGGTGCCGGTGCCGGATGAACATCCTCTCGTTGGCGTGGGACGTCTGTTAAAGACTGCGGGCAAATTCCAGAGTGCTTTCCCCGATGTTCCTTTTGTGAGTACGGGTTTCTCCTGGCTGCGCCGTTTTTTTCCGCACGTTGGAGCAGCTATGGTGGGGAGCGGAGAGTCCACATTTATCGGTCTCGGCCGAAGCTCTTTTGCCTATCCCGATGCCCCGAAAGATTTGATGCACACAGGAGCTCTCGATCCTCAAAAGACGTGTATCACCTGCTCCCGGTGTTCAGAATTGATAGAGGGGGGTTATTCCACCGGCTGTGTGATCCGTGATAGCGAGATCTACGGCCCACACTACCAGAAATTTCTTGCGCGTCAGAGGGCCTAAGAAATCAGCATGAAAAAAGAAATCATCGATATGGATGGAGTTAAATTCCCGGTTTATTCTCTGAATACACTCATCATCGGCAGCGGTGCATCTGGATTGAATGCAGCCATCCATCTGTGGGAAAGGGGACAAAAGGATATCGCGATCGCCACGGACTGTTGGGGAGGAGGAACATCCAACAATGCCGGCTCGGATAAACAGACCTATTACAAGCTCTCCCTCTCCTCCGAATCACCCGACTCTCCGCTCCAGATGGCCCAGGACCTGTTCGCAGGCGGCTGCATGCATGGGGATATCGCCCTGTGTGAAGCTCAGAATTCACTTGAAGCCTTTTTTCATCTGGTGAGGCTGGGTGTGCCCTTTCCCCATAATCAGTATGGTGCCTATGTCGGCTACAAGACAGATCATGACCCCTTGGGAAGGGGGACTTCTGCAGGCCCCTTGACGTCCCATCGCATGTTTGAAGCTCTAGCTCGGGAAGTGAAATCCCGCGGGATTGCCGTATTCGATGGATGCGAAGTCATGGCTCTCCTTGCTGAGAACAAAGACGATGAAACACATGTGATCGGTGCACTCGCTCTCGACAGGAATAATTGTGATGCGGAAAACCTGGGCTTTATCGTATACAACGCAAAAAATGTGGTCCTGGGGACAGGGGGTCCCGCCGGGATTTACAAAGCCTCTGTCTATCCTGAAAGCCAGCTTGGTTCCACCGGACTGGCACTTGCCATCGGAACCATTGCCCACAATCTGACCGAGTCTCAGTATGGATTGGCCTCAGTCAAGTTCCGATGGAACCTCTCTGGGTCGTATCAGCAAGTGATTCCCAGGTATGTGTCTACAGAAAAGGATGGAAGCGATTTGCGAGAATTTTTAAACGATTATTTTCCGGATATGGGGAGATTGGCCACTGCGATCTTTTTAAAAGGTTACCAATGGCCCTTCGATCCACGAAAAATAGGGGATTTTGGCTCCTCACTCATCGATATCCTTGTCTATCAGGAATCTGTCCTGAGAGGGCGAAGAGTCTTCCTGGATTTTACGCGAAATCCCAGCGGCGGTGGGATTTTGTCCGACTTTTCATTCGATCTTCTGGGAGAAGAGGCTTCTCAGTACCTCCAGAATTCCGACGCGCTGTATGACACTCCAATCGAGAGATTACAGGCAATGAACCAGCCAGCCATCGACCTCTATAGAGACCATGGCATAGATATCGGGAAGGAGTCGCTGGAAATTGCCGTATGCGCTCAACACAACAACGGAGGATTAAAGGGGAACATTTGGTGGGAATCCAACATCAGACATCTTTTTCCAGTGGGAGAGGTCAATGGCACCCATGGAGTTTATAGGCCAGGAGGTTCAGCGTTGAATTCAGGACAAGTGGGAAGCATGCGGGCGGCAATGTTTATCTCTAGGAGATACAGTTCTGAACCGCCAAGTCTCAATCGTTTCCTCTCCGCTGCTCGGGCCCAAATTCGTGAAAAGTTCGTTTTCGCCAGGACACTCATCGATGCAAAAGTCACTGACGGCTCTGACATCCCGACGCAAAGAGAAAAGATCCAGGAGCGCATGTCTGCCTGTGGTGCACATGTCCGTGGTCTTGCAAAGGTGAAAGAGGCTATCGCTGAGGGTTGGCAACTGTATAGAGAGCTTCAAAACACAGTTAAAATCGCCACTCCACAAGAGCTTCCTGAGGCATTCAAGAACTTGGACCTCTGTCTAACCCACGTGCTCTATTTAGAGGCCATTGGGGAATATCTCGAGAAAGGCGGCCGGAGCAGAGGCTCTTTCCTTGTGTTGGACCCAGAGGGAAAGAAACCGTGTGATCAGCTTGGTGAAAATTGGAGATTTGGTTTGAACCGTGTAGATTCTTTCGTGAACACAAAGATTCTGGAAATTTCCTTGGATGCGAACATGACCGTGCGGAAAAACTGGGTAAACATCAGACCCATTCCTCAAGCTGAGGTCTGGTTCGAAACGGTTTGGAAAAATTATATAAATGATAAAATTATAAAGTAAATTATTGAGGTTGATTTATTTGTAATAATTATCGGCAGCTTTTATGAATAATTCAGGAAAAGGATGGATTATTCACGGAACGAGGTTATAGTAGCGGCGAGGAAGGGGCTCATGAAGCTGTAGTGAACTACCGCGAATGAGCTACAACGAAGCCGATGCTGTAAGATCGGTTCGCCCGAAGGGTAAAAGATGCTGACAATATAATATTGAGAGGTTTTTGAATATAAATTTGTCAGCAGTTTTTACAAATAAACCATCTTATCGGAGGATGGTCATTTTCAGCTCCTTGCTCATATACGGTTCAGAACCGTCTCCTGATTCCGGAAATTCAACGAATAGTGAATTGTCGCCGGGGAAGCAGGGGCTGAAATTGAGCTTATAGATAACGCTCCAGACTTTGGTTCTCTTATTCCATGAATCGACAACCAACTCTCCTTCTATGGGGTATATCCGCATATCTTTCCCTCTGGAGAGGAATTCGGGTTGGATGTTTGTTCTCCCATCAGGGAAGTAGACTTGCATGAACACGGATGCTTCCCCCCATCTTTCGAATTGGTTTGTCACTTTTGGATAGAATTTGTGCTGGCCGCAGACCAAGCCTCCGTCTTTTTTGGATAGAGCGAAGCGCTTTTTTTCCTTTTCAAGGTTTTCCGTCAGGTCTCCCAGAACACAGTTTATGAGAATTCGTTCTTCTATATCTTTGAGCGAAGGAAAATGAACGTCTGTATCCCAGGTGCCGATTTCACTCGTTTGAGGATCGAACAGAGCGAACACGCTCTGGTATTCTTTGTTCCGGAATTCGATCTCCGGCCCCTTGAAGTGGTAGCTGAGATAGTCGATGTTCTTGATGAATTCCATGAACTTGGGGCTCAAATTCAAGCCGATGTTGATCTTGCCGCTAAAACCCTTTTCACCACTGGTTCTGTCTTTAAGCCAGATGTGAAGATGAAAAAGTTTTGGGGCATACTCGACAAACCGGTCCTCGAATATCTCCTTTACCGGAAGTGCGATATTCATCCAGGGTTCATATTTCCCGGATTCGGAAATGAAGGGAATAAGCTCCCCTTTGAAAGGAAGATCTTTGAAGAATTCCGGATTGTAAAAGGCGGTCACGAGGATCATTTTGTCCATCTCATTGTCCGAGTAGTCCGTGTAGCCCTTTCTGAAACGCGTATCCACACCACCCCGTTTCACTTTGACCTTGATCTTGTGGTATTGGTCATCCGCTTGGTCACGACGCGGATAAAAACTCAATTGGTAATAGTGGTTCAAGTCCGTACCCATGACTTTTTGGAAGTCGCCCAATTTATTCGCGCCTCGTAATGAATCCGCACCCGTATCTTCGGATAACCACCTCAGGTTCTGAACTTTTCTGATCTTGTCTCCCTGGCGGAACCTGAGATGATCCATTTCGTTCTGTTGGTAGTATTCGGCAGAGGCTCCGGAAAAGATGTTTTTCACAAAGATGCTGCTGTCGAAGGAATAGATGGAGATATTCTGGGCATTGGCGAACCGGATGATCTCCCGGAGGACTTCCTCGCCGTTCTTGAAGGCGTTTTTGTCCAGAATGTTGAAGGGATCGAAGACCCGGATGTCATCCATCTTCCCCCAGACTTTATTGATGTAGGCATCCTCGATGTCTGCGCCCGGTATGCCGCTCCTGATGTTGGGAAACATGTCCGGAGGTGACAGATCCGGAATTCCCGCACTCACAAGGAGGATGTACTTTCTTCCGGGAAAACCCCTCATCACGTTGAATGTTGCGAGGAGCCCTCCAATAGTTTTTTCAAACCTCAGCCTCTCTCTGTGGATAAAATCTATTCTTTGCATATCCTCGAAGTATGTGCTGTCGAGAGCTCTTTCAATTTCCGTCCGTTCACTGGGAATGGTTTCTGATTCGGGCTGAGCCTGAGTTTCTAGCTCTGTCTCTGTTTGTTCGACACGGGAAGGTTCGATATGAGTCTCCAGTTTCCAGATGCTTCCTGAGGCCCTCTCGACAGAATTCCTGATGAGATCTTCATTCGTGGTAAAGGATTGGATTATCTCGATTCCTCTTGAGGGATTGAGCTGAAGGACCATGACCTCATGACCGAGCTTAACAATAGACACCAGGTCGTCAACGATTTGCTCGCTCCCGTGTTTCATCTCCCTTTTCCAAGAATTGATGCTGTCGAACACGACAGCCAGCCTCTTTTTAGGAGTACGGAATTGTTCTTGTGGGTTGATTTCATCGGGAATGGTCAATTCTCTTTCGTCAAAGCTTATGAGCTCGAAGGAGTTTATGGGCACTCTTTTTTCGTCTTCATAGAGTTCAAAATCCTCTTTGGAGAGGTCTTTCACGAATTCGCCGTCCTTGGTCACGATCACATCAACCAGGATGAGGCGGACCTTAACCTCGTATTTTTCTTGGGGCAGAAGCTGCTGTTGTGGCTCCTGGTATCCATAGAGGCAAAGAATCAAAGTGGACACTGATACCAAGAATATAACGATCGTTTTTTTTGTGAACTTAAAAATAGATTTATCCATCACCCTACAATTATACATCCGCAATAAACATGCCACAATGGATTCAGTTAAAAAATCCTCCTTTTAGGGTTGAAGGACTCCGTTGACTTGGATGAGATGGGGTGTTATAAAACAATTATTACAGCTGCCATGACTGCATTGACCTATAAAAAAGCCGGTGTCGACATCGACAAAGCTGATGCGTTTCTGAAAAAAATCAAACCCCTCCTCCAGAAAACATCCAGGCCAGAGGCCTTAGGAAAGGTTGGCGGATTCAGCGGTTTCTTCCAGCCCCGCCTCCAAAAACTCAAAGACCCTGTCCTGGTATCCGCGACCGACGGAGTGGGGACCAAACTTTTGCTCGCGGACCTGCAGGGTAAATACAACACGGTTGGGATCGATCTGGTGGCTATGTGCGTGAATGATGTTGTTGTGACAGGCGCTGAGCCCCTCCTTTTTTTGGATTACATCGCCTGTGGAGAGCTGAACACAAAGACGCTTTACGAGTTGATGAAGGGGATCGCCAAGGGTTGCCTAATGAGCGGGTGTGCTCTGATCGGGGGAGAAACGGCGGAACTCCCTGGGATGTACACAAAGGGCAAGCTCGACCTGGCCGGATTCTGCGTGGGCATGGTCAGCCGGGAGAAGATCATCGATGGGAAAACCTGTCGAAAAGGCGATAAGGTCTTGGGCCT
>JAGLRY010000121.1 GCA_023135995.1 Candidatus Aminicenantota bacterium
GCCCACGCGAATTTATGTGAAGCCTCTCCTCCAGCTCTTCAAGCAAATCAACATAAAGGGCCTCGCCCACATAACGGGGGGAGGATTTTTCGAGAATATCCCGAGGACACTGCCTCCGCATCTATCGGTCCGCATTCAAAAGGGGGCCTGGCGTGTGCCTCCCATTTTCAAGAAGATACAGAGTAAAGGCCGGATCACTGATCGTGAGATGTTCAGGACATTCAACATGGGAGTGGGAATGGTGATGATCCTCAGTCCCCGGAGCGTGCCGCGCGCTCTTCATTGGATGGAAAAGATGGGCCTGAAGGTATGGATCCTCGGGGACGTGACAGAAGGAAAAGAAGGGGTTCTAATCCTCGACTAACGGATTTCTCTATCCTTCACCGCTTACGAACTTCTTCCATTCGAAGAGCTTGGGATCGTGTGTGTAATTCCTCAGTGCATCCGCTGCTTGGGGAGACAGCTCCTCTAACCATGTGCCGATGGATTGGATCCTTTTTTTCTCGATCTCAACCATGGAAACCACCCGGACAGAGACATCCGTTTTTTTGTAGCGGCCTGTACGTGGGCTCTGGAAGAGAAAATCATTCATCCTAAAATTTGGATTGAGAAAAGCCCGAGGTATCACTCCTAAACTTTCAAAAGCCTTTTCCCAGAGGTCTAGGGAGTATCCATAATGGGTGCAGTTGAAACTCACATACAGTTCTGAGTCTGGGTTGCCTAATTTCTGGAGGGCTTCATCCACATAGGCCAGAACCAGCATCTCGGTTTCATCGCTGTCATACCCTTTTTCGATATAAGAGACCAATTCCGGGCAGGCCAGCGAGACGATCCTTTCCGGGAGGAATCCTCTCTCCTCCAATTTTTGCGTGTACGTGCCCTCGCTCACGGTTGTCTGCGTTCCGAAGAGGATAACCTTTGATTCCGGATGAGTTTTCAAATTTTGGGCGATCAGATCAACTCCTGAATTCACGATTCCTATAACCGGGATGACAGTATCCCGGGAGAATGATGTGCTCTTGTAGAGAACAGAGAGTGTGTTGCATCCGATCAGGATCAGGTCTGGAGCATATGTCTCTTCGAGGCTTTTGAGAGCACTGTTGAACATCTGGACTTTTTGTTCTCGCGTTTTCAGGCTGTTGTACCCTCCCTCAGTCGAGAAGAGGGCGTTAAAAAACACAAAATGGACTTTTTGAAAGACGTTTTCCTTTTTCATCCTTTCGACGGCATCACCCAGGATGGAAAGGCCTCCTAGTCCCGAGTCTGTCACAGCGATCGTCACTTCCCTCTTGCTGAAGAAATTTGCCAACTTGTCTTCTTTGGCAAACGTCTGCCGGTCGGTACAGGAACTGAACACGAGGAATCCGATCACAACCAGCGATAAGGTTTGGAGCGTGTGTTTTCTTAGCATATTCGACCTGTAAAATCCGTCTAAAATCTTCAGGATGTGGAAGATAGCATAGGACATTCATGATGTCAACGGAAAAGACATGTGTCTCCTTTTAAAAACATGCTTTGACATCTTCCCCTCCACTCTGATACGCTTTGGCAAAGGAAAAAGTTACCCTATGAGAAAGAGGAAGAAGACATCCATAGCTGAAGAACCCCATCTGAGCCTTTACAAAGAGCAGAGAGTGGGCGTCTTTGTCGATGTCCAAAATTTGTATTATTCAGCGAAATTTATCCATAAGGCCAAGGTGAACTACAAAAACCTTCTCAAAGAAGCCGTCAAAGGCCGTAGCCTCATTCGCGCCATTGCCTATGTGATCAAGGCCGATGTCAAGGACGAAGTAAATTTTTTCGATGCACTCAAAAATTTTGGATATGAAGTCAAAGCCAAGGACCTTCAGATCTTTTACGGGGGTGCCAAAAAAGGCGATTGGGACATCGGCATTGCCATGGACTTGATCGAACTTGCATCCAGGTTGGATGCCATCGTTCTCGTGAGCGGGGACGGAGATTTTGTGCCGCTCGTCAACCACGTCAAACACGCTTTGGGCTGTTACGTGGAGGTTATGGCTTTCGGGAAATCCAGCTCACAAAAACTTGTCGAAGTTGCTGACAATTTTATCGACATGGCCAATGAACCATCAACCTACCTTATCCAAAGCGGTAAATCGTAATTTCCAGTTCTCCCCCCTCCTCTTTTTCATTTATGGTTCCGGTTTATCCTTTTTTTCTTTCGCCTTATGTCCTGTAGCTCCTTTTCCTGAGTGCAAGCCCCTGTAATGTGGGGGGTGTTTTGCACTTTCCTTTT
>JAGLRY010000122.1 GCA_023135995.1 Candidatus Aminicenantota bacterium
GTATCCAGGAGTTCTCTAACTTCCTGCTCTTTTGCCCCTCCATAATAGAGATATTTTTCAAAGGATTTTTTTGCTTCAGGGATGTTATCTCTCTCTTGGTGGATCTTTCCGATCTCGTAATGGAGTTCGGATCGATTGGGTTCCAATTCCAGAGCTAGTTGAAAATGCTCCAACGCCTTTTCCCACATTTTTTGGTTTTTGTACAAATGACCAAGCGCTGTGTATGACTTGAAGGCCACACGCCTGCCCACAACCACTAGAGAAAAGGAAAGTTCATCATCAGAGATCTCGTCTCTGTTTTTAATTCTTTTGCTCTGTTCATAACGGATAGCGTTCAACCAACTCTCTTCCGCTTTATCCCCTTCTCCTTTGGCAGAGAAGACACATCCCAGGTTGTAGTGACCCATGGCATCCTTTGGGTCGATGGCAATTACCTTGCGGTATGTTCTGAGGGAGTTGTCATAATCCTCCATCTTAAAGAAGATATTACCGATAAGATCATAAGCATCATTGAAATCCTCTTTGTGTTCCACAGCATTCCATGCGTATTTGAGAGCGTTATCGAGGTCATTTTTCATGTTGTAAAAGTGACCGAGATTATAATTCAGCTCGGGTGACGCCTCATAGATCTCCAAAAAACTTCCAGTCATAACAATGGCGTCATCCAACTGGCCTTTCCGCAACAGTGTCAGTGCGGCGCTGTTGATGAGATTGACGACAGATGCGATATTTGTTTCAAAGGTATAAGTGTACTTCGGTGTTGTGCGTTCAGATATGTTTTTTGTGAGTCTGGGCCGGTGTTCCGGCTTCTGCACATGCTGTTTATTCAGAGCACGTTCGAGGAGGAATTGCACATTGTAATCGAATGGAGAGATCTTCATAAATCGTTTAAAAAGCCTTGTGGCCTCCTGGAAATTCCCCATCACGAGGTGGACTTTTGCAAGATTTTTCAGTGTTTCTGTCACATAGGGCTTTAAGTCGAAGGCATTCGAAAAGCTGGTCTCTGCTCTGTCCATATGGCCCATTTGATAATAGGAATAGCCCATTAGAAAATAGAACTCGGCTTGAGAACCAACAGCACGCTGTGCGTCTCTGGCTTTTTCCAGTGCAAGGTCCCAGTTGTTTTGGAAGAGCTCAATGTCAACGAGTTGGGTGTGGCATTCTATAGGGTCGTATCCCCATAGAATTGCCTGTTGGATATTTTGAGAGGCTTTATCGAAGTTCAAATTCTTTTTGTGATGAACACCGAGTATAAAGTAAGGAAGACCCAGGTTGGAGTATCTCTCGAGGATCTTCTTGCGCATGACTTCTAAGTTCTCTTTTGTCAACCTCCACTGGCTGCCATGCCGTACTTTATACTCTTTCCCCAATTTTTGTTCTTCGCTGAAGCAATATTGTTCCAATGTGGTGTGAAAATCTTTGCAGGCCGCGACCATTCCCTCACTTTTACCCAGATGAAAATACACATAGGCTAAAAGAATGCGCGTATGTAAACTCACGGGAAAATGAGCAAGCTCATCCTGACAGACTCTCACAACATCTTCGTATTTTCCTGTTCGGAGGTAGCAGAAGCCTAATCGAGGCCGGATTTCTGGTTTTAAAGGATTTTCGATGAGGGCTTGTTCGAAGTAATAAATGGCTTGATCATAATCCATAAGATCCATGCTTTTTTGGGCCTTCTGCAGGAAGTCCTCTTTCGCTTGACTTGGAGAAGGAATCATCACAAAAAAAGCAAGTAACATTGAAGCCACGACAGTTTTTTGTTTCATTGCGGGTCCAAGTAATATTATTTATCCTTTTTTTTTGAAAAACAAGGCTGGGATAAAAACATCTTTGTTGAGAACTCTCGTTCCTAGAGTGAGGAGATTCCTCGATAAGACGCTCGTTAATCTTCGAACGTTATGGAGACTTTATTCCGACCTGTCTTTTTGCTGTGGCGCATCAGGCTGTCGACGCGATCCATGATCGTTCTTGTATTATCGCGTAATCGTGCAACTGTAGCTCCTATAGAGACGGTTACAGATAAAAGTTTTGTTCCTACTTGGATATTCGATTGGGAGATCAGAAGACGAAGTTTGTTCGCCACAAGGTCTAGCCTTGTTTCCTGGAGGTTAAAGATTATGACTAGAAACTGTTCTCCAGCCCAGCGTCCGACAATATCATAAAAGCGGGTGTTGTTGGCAAGGGTTCGAGCGATCATACGCAGTATTTTATCTCCGACAACTGTACCATGCGTCTCGTTTGTTGCGGTGAAGTGATCGATGTCGATGAGAAGAATGCCCAGGGGAAGATGATGTTTGTTCATTTCGTCCAACCGGAGTATGACCTGAGCTTCCAAATAGGCTTTGTTGCCAAGCTCTGTGAGAGGGTCGAGGAGGCTCATTTTTCTGAGTTCTTGAGCCTTCTGGGGAAGGAGGACCTTTGGGGACGTATCGTAAAAAGTTTCGACGGCACCGACTATTTTTTGCTCTGCATCCATGATAGGCATTATGCGCATAAAGACTGGCAAGCGATAGCCTTCTTTGTGGTGCAGGTAAGCTTCTAAGCTGCGAATTTTTCCATCCCGCATGGTCTTTTCGACTGGACAATCATTTTTACAGATCTGAAGTTCATCATGATTGGAGGGAATCAAGATGTCCTCGAAGCATTTTTGCCCTATGACCTCAGCTTTTGTGAAGCCATATATTTTGACGGCCCCTTGGTTCCAGAAGAAGATGTTGCGTTGGCTATCTATTAAAACGACACCATCGTTCAGAAATTCGATGATATTTTTAAAAAAATCACTGTTGATCGTTTTGATTGAGTCCATGCAACTCCTTATCAAACCAGCGCTCTGGCAATAATATATCTACCCCATATGATTTATAACAGAGAAAAAAATGAAAGTCAAAAGCAATTTTTTGAAGAAACCAGGTCATATAACCCCCAGTTATATTTTTTTACCCATGTTGACTTTCTCATAACTACCAGTTATAAAAAGAGTACTCTGTGGATGGGGTGAACAAATGCCGGGAATTTTAGGAATAAAACTCAGGATTGAGAGAGAGAATCTTGGGCTCACCCAGAAAGATCTGGCCAAGGCTGTGGGATTGTCCAGCGAGTTTATTTCCCAGCTGGAACTAGGCAAGAGAATGCCAAGTCTCGACTCTCTGAAGAACATTGCCAAGTTTCTTAAAAAGGATGTCTCTTATTTTATACGCGAGAGAGAGACGGCCTTCGAAAGACTCGTTGGCCAGAAGACTATCGATACTCGAGCCAAATCAGAGCTTAAAAAATTTAAAAAATATTGTGATGATTACCTCAAATTGGAGGAAGCTGCGGGACGAAGGCTGGAACTGGCACCTGCGTATTCTCACCTCAGCCCGAATAGACTCGCAATCGAGGAACGGAGGAGACTCGGATTGGGCGATTCTCCGATCAGGAATATCTTTTTGCTCGTGGAGTTGAATGGATTGCGTGTTTATCGACAGGCCCTATACGAAGAGTGCAAGATATCCGGAATATTTATCTATTTTGAGATTAAAGAGGCAGCCTTTGCTCTAATAAACAGGAACCTCTCAGTGGGTGAACAGATCTTTGTGGCGGCTCACGAGTATTATCACTATCTTAGAGATCGATATACGGATCCTATTATTGATAATCCTGATGTTTTTATGGAGGAATATGTGTCTCTTTACCACCCCCGAGAGAAATTCGCCCAGATTTTTGCCCGACGTTTTTTAATGCCTCCCACTAAAATCAAGGCTATTATCGAAAAAGACTTGAGGTCGAATCGATTGGATTTTGAGGATATCGTTTATATAAAACGATATTTTGGAGTGAGCACCCTTGCCATGATCCAGGCCCTCAGGGAACTTGAGTATATTGATTACGCTCAGTATAAGGAATTCCAAAGTCTCGATGATGTGGCTTACGAAAAAACTCTTTTTGGAAAGTCCACCGGCGTGGAGTCAGTCCCAAAGGGGAAAATCCTCCCATCAGACCGATTCAAGAGCCTCGCCGTTCTCGTGTCCGCTGCGCAGAAAAAGGTGTAAGGAATCAATCCAGCCCAATCCACCCAAGTTAAGATCGAAGACTTCGTTATAGCGCTTGTTTTCTCTCTTCTCACCTTCCCATCCCGTTCATCTCATCACTGTGCCTTGGTCGGATTACAAATTCATCAAATTGAGGATCATCTAGGCTAGCTCTGCCAATACGTTTGTGAGGAAAGTCCAGAATTTTTCCACAGATCCGACATGTACACGTTCATCCGGAGAATGAGGGTGTTCGATGGTAGGGCCAAAGGAGATCATGTCCATACCGGGAAACTTCTCACCGATGATTCCGCATTCAAGACCGGCATGGACAGCAGCGACATGAACATCCGTGTTGAATGTTTTTTTGTAGATGTCTTTCATGGCCTGGAGGAGGGGAGACTGCAGGTTCGGAGTCCATCCAGGATACCCTTCTTCTTTAACAACGTCTGCATTCACAAAGGAACATATGGCAGCGATATTGTCTCGGGTAGCCTGGAGCGCTGATGCTGTTGAGCTCCTGGTGCTGCATATGATCTCGGCCTTGTCCTCATGTGTATGGATGACCGCGAGATTAGTGGATGTTTCCACCAGCCTTTCCATCTCAGGATGCATGGCGACAACACCATGTGGCAGTGTAAAAAGAAGGTTGATCAATTTATTCTTGGCGTCTTGTGCCAGGGCTGTTGTTGCTGGCTCATCTGATTTCTCGAAAGAAAAGGCCGCCTCCTTTTCGACAGCGGCATACTCCTCTTTGATCTTTTTGAAGGCCTTTTGGCATAGATCAGAGAATCGGTCTTTTTCAGAGGAATCGAAAGTGACTAAGGCCCATGCTTCACGAGGTATGGCATTGCGCAGGTTGCCTCCCTCGATGGAGATCAAGTTAAAGGGCAACCCCGCTGAGGAGACTTGCCACAAGATCCTGGCGAGTAACTTTATCGCGTTTCCCCGTCCCTGATTGATATCGATACCAGAGTGCCCACCTCTAAATCCTGATAGCTTGATCCTGTAAACGCCACCACTCTCTGCGTCCTCTCTTTGAAGGGGCAGGAAGATTTGAGTATCAGCCCCTCCGGCACATCCTATTGTGAATTCGCCCTCGTCTTCGCTGTCAAGGTTGAGGAGCTTTTTTCCCTTGAGGAAGCCAGGTTGGATCTTTGTCGCCCCAGTGAGTCCGGTTTCTTCATCGACGGTGAAGAGACATTCTATAGGAGGGTGAACCAAGGTGTCGTCTTCCACAATAGCAAGAGCAGCACAAGCACCGACTCCGTTATCTGCGCCTAGAGTAGTGCCTTCTGCCTGGATCCATTCCCCTTCCATCTTTGCATTGATAGGATCCTTGCTGAAATCGTGGGCTACATCAGAGTTTTTCTCACAGACCATATCTAAATGTCCCTGGAGTATCACACCCACTGCATTTTCGTGTCCGGGAGATCCGGGTTTTGAAATGACCACATTACCCACATCATCCCTTTTCCATTCCAGCCCTTGACTTTCAGCGAATGCAATTATGTAGTCACCGAGAGTTTTTTCATTGCCCGAACAGTGCGGAATTTTCAGGAACTCTGCGAAATGTTTCCAAAGATTGTTAGGTTCGATCGTGTCAAATGTTAGTGCCATTTTATTAATCCTCCAGATTGGATTGAAATACTCCAGATATAATTCACAAAATCAGAATAATGACATAAAAACCTTTCTGATTCAAGCATATTTTCCTTATCCTGGATTATTCACGAGTTGA
>JAGLRY010000123.1 GCA_023135995.1 Candidatus Aminicenantota bacterium
AGATTTTTTGGACCTCCGGGGGCAGTTCGGTCTCTCCTTCCCGAAGCACATAGCCGGTTCCCCCCACATCCGCATCCATGATCCGTCTCATATCGCCGGCACCATAGAGTATTCCGATCAGGTCGCCCCTTTGGATCACATAGTCGTCATTGTTGTGTTCATTTCCGTCAGGATCCCTGACAAAAACATTCTGTGCAAGATCTCCCAGGGTTGTCTCCTCAGGTACGATCTTTGCAAACTCGTTGGCCAAATATTCATTGGCCTTATGGCCCATCCGTTTATGATATTCAATTTCTTTCTTCGTTCGTCTTGATAAGTAGTCCACTATCACATATTCCGCTGAAACCATCCTCTTGGCATACTCATCGCCAAGCGCTTCGACCAATAAGAGATGGTCTGTGTACGAAATTCCATCGGTGAGTGCGCGCACTTCGGAGCCCTCGGCAAGCGATAGCTTTTCTGAGTAATTGACAGCGATTCGTTGGGGATCACGTTCGGCAACAAATTTTCCGAGACCCCAAAATCTTAGGTCCAATTCTGTCTTAGGGGCCTTGCTCTGATCTTCCGGCACGACGTAATTCTGTTGATCCAGATCTTCCGCTTCTTCACCGATAATATCATACACGCTCGGGTCTATAACCTCATCACCATATCTAAAAACTGCCCGCTCAATTCTTTCGCTGCCTCGGTCGGTAAAGATAAAAATGGCTGAGTCACAACCGAATTCATAGGCCAGGGGATCGGTTGCCCACGGTCGTATCACGTGGATCCACATATCGATCTTGTTTTCCCGCATGACTTGAGGCAGGTAGATGTTAAACTTATCCTTGCGAATCTCATTCATCAATTCTACTGTATCTCCAGGTTCTCGCTTCTGGGCTTGAAGCCCCTGGATGAGGAAAACCACACAAAGAAACATTAAAGGGATCCTGATTTTTCTCATAGTTTTTTCTCCTTTATTCGTGATCTCGGATACGCTTCTAGCGTATTATTACAATTTTCTCATGCCAGGGATAGAGCGCTTCGATGCCCTTTTCGGTGACGATCGAATTGTCTTCATAACTGATGCTCGCTCGTTTCCCCCATTCGGGGATCCAAGTGTTTACCACAAACTCGAAGGCGAAGATGTAGTTCTGCTGCACCATGAGGTGGGCACGATCTTTACGGTAAGGAGCGATGGAGGGTCCCGTCGTTATATCGCCTACGCTGGTGTTTCCGGCAGCATGGAAATCGATAGTGAATCCGGATTTATCCGAATCTCCAAGGGCATTCGCCAAATCTCTGTACTGCGAAGAGATGTCGTCGGAAGGTGTATGGATGAAACCTCCCGCCTCCAGTGCTTGAACGATCGCTTCGAGCGATTCACCCGCAGTACGGCCAATTTTGAAGGTCTTACGGACAATCTCCCTCGCTTCGAGTGCACGGGCCCATGCATGCTTTAGACCTTTTGGAATGTCCGTCTCACCTTCTTTCAATATATATGCATTGCGCTTGAAGTCTGTGCCGAAGTTGAGGTATCCAATACCCATATCCCATGATAAAAAATCACCTCTCTGATAAACATACTCCGGTTCCCCGGTCGCTAAAGGATCTGAAACTTCGGAATGGGATACTCTTGGCAAGTAGGGACGATGCAGGGTCGCTGCTTCGTAGGATGGAAGGAGCCCAAGCGCCCACAGTTGGTCCTGGGCCCACCAGCCTGTCTCCTCAAGAGTCGTTATCCCCGGTTTGATCCTTCGGTACGCTGCATCCATGATCTGTCTTTGTATTTCACAGGCATTTGAAAATTCAATGATCTCTCGCTGCACTCGTCTCACCCGGAAGTCGGTGATGACATTCTCTGCAGACATGATTCTTTTTGTGTATTTTTCTCCCAGAGCCTTGGTCATGCTAAAATAGGCCGTGTAAGATAGACCGTTTGCGATGGGGAGTGTTGTCGACATGTTGACAGCGATGACTTTGGGATCCCGTTCCTCAACGAACTTGAGTAAGTCCTGTCCCGATCCGACAATATCATAAAGGCCATCTTGATCCTCACCACCCAGGATCATCCGCTCGATCCTGTCGCCACCCCTGTCAGTAAATAGATAGTAACCGATCGGTTCCCAGGCTCGATATTCAAACCATCCACCCAAGTCCAGTGCGAGAGGATCCCTTTTTCCGCTCTCCACAACGTGGATCCACATGTCTACATTGTTATCCCTCATCGCACCTGGCAGTATGAGATCCAATTTTTCCTGGCGTATGAGTCTCAGCAACTCGTACCTTTGTTTGGATTTCTGCGCATAAACATTGAATCCGGCCACTAAAACCATAAGTGTGAAAAATCCGGCCAGGAAACTTATTTTACTCATGATGTTGCCTCCATAAATTATTGAAATATTTTGTTTGCCTTAAGGTCAATATCCTATCAAAAAGTAGTATAAATCTCAGGAAAAACAACTCGCGCTGGTCCAGATGTCAGCGAATTGCGCGAATCGCCTTGATCGGTGGATAGGGAAACTCGACTCCACGTTCGGTGACCATCGCACCGTCATGGATACAGATATACAAATGTTTTCCTTTCCCCCATTCTGGCACGGGCATATGAATCATGTATTCCAGAGTAAAGGTATGATAGAGTGGAATCTTAAGATCCCGACCCCAACCTGATGGAGAAATCCTGGGAGCCAATTCCTGTGAGATTATTCTCCCCAGAGCGTGGAAATCGATATGAACCTGGGTTTTTTCAGGATCGGCATTTCTATCATATTCATCCCTATCTATGTAAGTATATCCGGCCTCTTCTAATTTTTGGATGAGGATCTCCAGCGTCTCACCCCCTGTGGGGCCCACTTTAATGTGTTTTCGGAAAATCTCGCGGGTTACGAGCGCGTGTTCCCAGATATTTTGGACCTCAGGGGGCAGGTTGGCTTCTCTTTCCCTTAGCACGTAGGCGATACCGCCATTGTGCTCACGGAAGTCCATCATGTTCGCACCGTGGAGCAGACCGATCAGGTCGCCCCTCTGGATCACGTAGTCGGTATTATTCTCTTCATGTCCGTCCGGATCCCTGACAAAAACATTCCCGTTAAGCTCGCTCAATTTGGTGACTCCAGGCACGATTTTATCAAATTCTTTCTCAATTTTTTCGGCGCTTATTATGCTTAACCGGCCAAAAAGTGCAATCTCGCTCATCACTCTTCCTGCTAAGAAATCTGCTATCAGAAAATCGGCTGGGAAAATTCTCTTTGCATATTTGTCCCCTAATGCTTTGACCAAAGTGGTGTAGTCCTCGGGTGAAATGGTGTTGAAGCCGGAATTCTCTTCAGAGTAATTTACAGCAATTCGCTTGGGATCGCGTTCTGATACAAATTGGGGCAAATCACTTTCAGGGGTGAAAATGTCGTAGAGTTTCCTGTCACCTCTGCCACCTAAGACTGCGCGCTCTATCCTGTTGCCGCCGCGGTCGGTAAAGATAAAAACACCGGGATTACTTCCCAATTCAAAATTTAGGGGATCCTCTCCTCTCTTCATGTGGATCCACATGTCGATCTTGTTGTCCCGCATGACCTGAGGTAATATGATGTCGAATTTTTCACTACGAATAAGAAACATCAATTCCGCATCGGCATCTGGTTCTTCATTCTGGGCGATGAGTCCCTGGACAGAAAAAAGCATACAAAAAAATATTAGAATAATCTTTACTTTACTCATGATTTTTCCTCCTTCATAAAAAAAACTTCTTCATAGCCTGACATTATTGAATTATTTGTATCTCTCTGGACTGCTCGGGGTAGGGAATCTCCATTCCACGTCCAGTGACAACTCCGCCATCATGGAACATGACGTATAATCGTTGCCCTGTAGAATTGTTCGCCTTATCCCATTCAGGAACAGCCATAAAGA
>JAGLRY010000124.1 GCA_023135995.1 Candidatus Aminicenantota bacterium
TTCGTTGTAGCCCACTCGCGGTAGATCACTACAGCTTCGTGGGCCACTGCCTCCACCTTATTGTTAGGGTGGGGCGGGTTGGCCTCCACTCGTGAATAATCCAGTTAAATTATCTTTCTCTATGTTTTGTGCATAATGCCGGATTATTGAATGCAAGCCAATCGGAATTCATCTTTTTTGTCATCGGAGATCTCTCATCTGAGCAAAATTTCAAGAGTTTCTATATTACTGTTTGGCCTGGTTTTAATCAAGTGAGATTTCTTTTATGTAGCAAAAGGGGTTGATTGAGGGACATCGGAGCGAAATCAATCCCTAGCTCACCCTCGATTGACAAGGCCAGGGAAATCATCTACAGTGCGTGTGATGATAACCGGTCTTTTTCGTATAATCGTGTATAGCTTGATTGCTTATTTGATCTACCTGGTTTATCGTTTTTTCAAGGCGATCAACCAAGGAAGTAAACAACCCCGGATCAACAAGCAACCCTCAGGAATCATGGTCAAAGACGAGACATGCAACACATACTTACCCAAGGAAGACGCGATCAGAGTCCAGTATGGGGGAACGGACCATTATTTTTGTTCGCAGGAATGCAAACAAAAATTCCTCAGCTCACACAAGCCTCAGTAACATCTCAGGGCGCCAGACTCCAGGTATCTATTGTGACAGAATCTCTGAGTGTGATCTGCTCGTGAGAAAAACTGGCGGGTACGACATAGGTATCGCCTGTCTTGGCGATGAATTCCTCAGTGCCTTCCTCCCCTTCGATTATGATCTTTTGCTCTCCGTCAAGGATCGTCGTTACCTGTTCATAGGAGTGTTTATGGGGTGGAACTGTTGCCCCCTCCTTGTATTCGAATCGAGCCATCAAAACATCTTTTCCACACGCGAGAGTGTGTCGGGTAACCCCCTCAAAAACTTCGACCTTTGGCTGGTCCTTTTTATGGATTATGTACATCCTTCTCCTCCCAAACGATCTCCTTCATATTTTCTGTCTATTCTGTCAATTGTATCTATCTTACCAAACATTTTGGTTTCCACATGACCAACGTCATCCATAAATTTAGTCAATTGAGACCGATCTTTTTTGATATTTTTCTCTTTCCATTTCTTTGTCCAGAATTGCACGCATTCTCCGCTGAGTTATAGAGTTATGGGAAGAAGAGTCGCCACAACTGCTACCATGTGATCCGAAATCCGTCGAATTCCCCTTTAGAATCCTCCCAACTGATCTCAACATTTGTCACATCCGCCATCGGTGGACCCTGTTTCAGTTTGGCGATCAATCCCTCGATCTTTTCCCTTTCCCCCTCCACGACAGTTTCCACTCGGCCATCGTGCAAATTCCTCACCCAGCCTGTTAAACTGAGAGAAGATGCCCATCTTTGGGTGTGGTCTCGGAAGAATACTCCCTGAACGCGTCCTGAAACAAAAACGTGTGCCCTTATTTCCATCCGTGATTTTGGGGCAATAATATCACATCCATCTGAAAACGTAAAATCATACGGCCTTCAAGCATCCCAATATGCTTTTCCCGCCTTGCGCAAAAACGATCGAGTGCTTAGAATAGAAGAAGTCGATGAAAAAGAAAAAAGTCCTCTTGTCAATTGCAGGGTATGATCCCACATCTGGAGCAGGAGTTCTCCTCGACATCCAAACCTTCGTGCAGATGGGCTTTCATGGAGTTGGAATTGTTACAGCATTGACAGCTCAGAATACTGAACACATCAGAGGCACATTTTTTTCCCCCTCGGATTTTCTCGAGGAGCAGTATCATGTTCTGAGTGATGATATTGAAATATCCGGCATCAAAGTGGGAATGCTGGGGTGTCGAGAAAACATACCAGTGATCGTTCAAATTCTATCGAAAAATCCTGAGATACCTCTAGTTGTAGACCCCATAATGAAATCCAGCTCTGGATATTGGCTCCTTGAGAAAACCAATATTTCCGCATACACAGAAGCGATAGGCCCCAAAGTCTCACTCCTTACACCAAACCTCCATGAAGCAAAATTGTTATCGGGTATCGATATCAAAACTATCAACGACATGAAAAAGGCGGCGGAAAGTGTCTTCAACACAATCAATACCCCCTGTCTGGTCACAGGAGGCCATCTCAAAGATTTCCCTACTGACGTATTATACGACGGCAAAAAGCACACCCTGTTCGAGAATGAAAAGATTGAGAGATCAGTCCATGGCACGGGTTGCTTTCTGTCCTCAAGCATTTTGGGTTATCTCGTGCTGGGCCATTCTATTCGAAGAGCCTGCAGACTGGGAGTCCAAGACACGACTGATGCCATTAAGAAGGCTGTGCCCATCGGGCATGGCCAACACATCATCAAATTTGGTCTGTAAGGATTGAGTTCTTTTTTCCCACCTCGTGGACTTTGATAGGGATGTCTTTTCGATAGCCTGGATGAACCGATCCCCCTGCGGAGAAAATTGACTTTCAGAAATTTATTAATGAGTTATGGTCGGTCCTTGGACCCCTCCCCAGCAGGGATGATCTCATCAGCTCTTTTGTGAATGTCTTCCGAAAACAGGATGCCCTGCTTTTGGGCTGCCTCAAGGTTGAGGGTGAGTTTGACTTCGCTCATGTAAAGGAAAGGGATGTTCGCAGGATCCTCGCCATCTTTCACGCGAATGGCTATCCGTCCAGCCTTGTATCCCATATCAGAAAAATCCCATCCCAGTGCGGCACAAGCACCAAGACGCGTGGAATAGGGTTGACCACCAAAGAGGGGCACACCGTTTTCTGATGCCACTTCTCCTACGGCTTCAAAGGTAGCGTTGATCGTATTATCGGAGATCTGATAGATGGCATCTATATTTTTATTGATCAAGACCTGGGTGGATAGGAGCACCTCACTCGAGTTAGTCACGGGAACAGTGATGATCTCAAATCCTAGATCGTTAGCGCTGTCTCTTGCGAGTTCAAGGTAATATCCGGAGTTGAGTTCTGACGGAGTCCAGAGAGTCCCGATCCGAACGGCATCGGGCATGACCTCTCTTATAAACGCCAGGCTTTCCTTGATAGGACCTCTAGAAGACACACCGGCCACATTCGGTACACGATTTTCAGCGGAGGTGCGGGCACCAGCGAGATAAGGATTTGCCACTGAAGAAAATACTATGGGTATATCGCGAGTCGCGTGCATAGCCGCTTGAAGACAAGGAGTGGAAAAGGCCACGATCATGTCGACTCTTTCTGTGACGAATTCTTGAGCAAGTCTCTGTACTTCCGGGATGTCTCCCATGGCATTCTTCATGATCAGCCTGACGTTCTCACCATCCCGGAGTCCATGATCCTTTAGCGCTTGGACAAAGGAATCGCGGGATACATTCATCGTGGGGGCATCATTGACTTGAAAAATCCCGATCGTATAAACACTTGTGCTTTCCTTCTGACAGCTCAAGAAAAAAAATAAAACGACCAGAAGACAAACGAACATCTTTTTCATTGGAAATATCTTTGGTATATCTTAAACACGATAGTCCCAAAAATTCAAGAGGGAATGTTCTCTGG
>JAGLRY010000125.1 GCA_023135995.1 Candidatus Aminicenantota bacterium
TGCATGTCGAAATTCTACGTCGGTACTGCAGGGTGGAGTTATAAAGACTGGGAGGGCATTGTCTATCCGGCGCAAAAAGGCAGAGATTTCCATGCCCTTCATTTTCTAAGACAATACATCAACATCGTCGAGATCAACAGCACATTCTACAGACCTCCCATAATGCGGATATCCCTCTCGTGGGTTAAAAAGGTCGAAGGATTTCCGGATTTTCTTTTCGCAGTCAAACTCCATCAGATCTTCACGCACAACAGAAAAGACTTCTCACAAAAAGAGGTAGACGAGTTTAAATTGGGAATTGAGCCTCTTGTCTCAACTGGACGATTGGCAGCGATACTCCTTCAGTTCCCATGGTCTTTTGCCAATACGATCTCAAACATGAACTATCTCATCAAGCTCTTCGAATTGTTTTCTGGATTCCCATTAGCTCTGGAAGTCAGGCACGGCTCCTGGGAAGACACACGATTCTGTGAACTTCTTGCAGAACACAAAGTCTGTTTTGTCAACATCGATCAGCCTCTCATCAACAATTCGATCGCGCCGAGTGCAATCGTCACGCATCCTGAGTTTTCCTACGTGAGACTCCATGGCCGCAATTATAAAGATTGGTTTAGAGATGGCGCCGGCCGGGATGCGAGGTATAATTATCTGTATTCAAAAAGCGAGCTGGAAGATTGGGTGGAACGAATAAAGAATTTGGGGAAGAAGAGCGGGAAAGTCTTCGTGATCACAAACAACCACTACCGAGGCCAGGCGATGGCCAACGCCCTCCAGATCAAAAACATGATAACCGGTGACAAATTGGAGGTGCCGAACACGCTCCTCGGAGAATATCCTGTTCTCAAACAGCTCATCGATGATATTAAAAGAGGTCAACTGGATCTTTTCACAGATGACTAACCTGAATAATCCAGGCTAATTATTTACTTGAATGCAAACACTAAAACTCAAATGAGTAAAAAAATCCCAATGGCGGACAAAAAAAAGATGTGGTGGGAGAATGAGTTCTTAGAGGTGAAGCGCAACAAGCTCTTCATCGAGCAGCGAGATGTGAGTGAAATCGCCAAAGAATACGGCACCCCTCTTTTCCTTTACAGCAAACATCAAATGTGTGCCAATCTCCATCGTCTACAAAACATCTTCAAGAAAGCTGTGCCGGTCGAGACAAGAGTTTACTACGCCATGAAAGCAAACTACCACCCCGAGTTGCTAGCAACGCTCAAGGAGGAAGATATCTGGATCGATGCCGTATCCCCTGGAGAAGCTCTTCATGCGCTCAGAGTTGGTTTTCCCGGCGAAAAAATACTCTTTACGGGAACGAGTGTGAGCGATAGGGACATCCAAACTCTTTTTAATTTGGACGGAGTCGTCGTGAACATCGACGCGGAAGAACAGCTTGAGACCATGAGAGAACGCAGGGAAAGACAACATAAAAACAAAAGAGTCGAAGTGTTCATCAGATGGAATCCCGGTATTGGGAGAGGCTTTAGCCCAAAAACGGTCACGGCCGGAGAGAAGACACTCGACGGAACACCCATAAAATTCGGGATCGAAGAGAACCAGACTATCAGGATATTTCAGAAAGCCGCAGAGTATGGATTCAAACCAGTTGGACTGCACCAACATCTGGGTTCAGGATGGAGAAAAGATGATTTTGATGTCGTAAAATCAGCCGTCGATAAGATGATCCGGAAAGCGGTCGAGCTTAGCCAAGAGGGTTTTGCACTCGAGGTCCTCGATTTCGGAGGAGGATTCGGACCACGGTATTCTGAAGATCAAGAACCCTTCCCTATCAAAGAATATGCCGAATATATCGGGAAAAAACTGGACCAGTCTGGATTAACGCCCAAGGCCATAGCAATAGAACCAGGAAAATTCCTTGTCGGAGACGCCGGAGTGTTACTTCTCAGGGTGGAGTACATCAAAGAAAGCTATGGGAATCTTTTTGCCTGTGTGAACGGAGGAACATTCAACACAGTGCCCCGTCCTGCTATCTATACGCAGGCTCAGCATCATATCGTCAACTGCGCACGTGTGGAAGCCAAACGCTTGGAAAAGATAACGGTGCCGGGTAACCTGTGCGAAACAGGAGATGTGTTCCGAAAAGAGATATGGATGCCCGCTCCTGAAAAAGGAGATATTTTAGCTCTTCTGTGCGCCGGAGCCTACTGCCGGAGCATGGCCTCAAACTTCAATCTCAGGGAGATTCCCAAAGAGGTCGTGATCTAAAATAGAGTATGATGCACCCCAATTCCCTTTTGTCAATAATCCAAGGGAAACTATTTCTTAGAGAACTTGTTCAGAAAAACGAACTCATCGGTTGACTTCCGCTCGGGCCGATGCTTCTCTGCTTCGATCTGTTTTTCTGAAAGAACCGGACTTATGGTTTCCGCATGTTTTCCCACTATGATCAATGTGATCACTTTGTATTCTTCGGGGATGTCGAGGATCTCTCCTGTTTTCTTCGGGCTAAAACCGGCTATAGGATGAGCGACGAGCCCAAGTTCAGTTGCTCTGAGAATCAGAAATCCAACAGCAAGGCCCACATCGAATTGGTGATACAATCTGTCCCGGATGATACAATCGTCTTCCTGTTTACTGAAGACAGCGATGATCATTGAGGACGTTTGGGCCCATACATTCCCAGAGGATAACGCGACATGCATCTCCTTGAGTGAGTCCGGATCGTAAACAAAGACAAAGCGCCATGGTTGATTGTTGAAACATGAAGGGGCGAGTTGTGCATGCTCAGCTAAGTCCCTTATAAGATCTTCCGTGATCTCTACCGGACCCAAAGACCTGTACGCTCTCCGTTCCTCTATGGCGTGGAAAACATCCATGGCTTTCTCCTTTCATAAATTAAAAATCATTCACTCTTACAAATATCGATATTTTTTTTAAGATTCATGATTTCGTTTGGATAAGTATTTTTAGAGCGTCTTTTCTGTTCATCTTCCTCAACGAAAGAGGTGTTTTATCTTGTTCATAGATCCCAGTATTTTCTTCAAATGTCTTTTTCCCCGTACATTTGTAAATAACGCCAAGAGGAAGTTTATCTTGCTGCAGCGAGGCTTGAAAGGCTTCATTCCTGTCCTCGGGATCATGGGAATCATCAAGGTAATAGGTGTTTTCCTTGAACCACTGGAATGTGTTCACTTTGTTGAAAGACACACAAGGCTGCAGGATGTCTACCAGAGCATACCCCTTGTGAGATATCGCCATTTTAAGTATATCTTTTGTTCTCTCCTCATCCCCGGAAAATGCCCTGGCGACAAAAGGGGCACCCAACGTAATAGCCAGAGATAGAGGATTGAATGGCTCGAGGAAAACACCCTTGACCTGAACAGGGGTTCTAAACCCGAGCTGACTTGTGGGTGATGCTTGTCCCTTGGTCAAGCCATAAACCATATTGTTGTGCACGATGTTGGTGATGTCTGGATTTCTCCGGATGGCATGAAGAAAATGGTTGCCTCCCTCACCATACATGTCTCCATCACCGCTCTCTGCGATAACAGTCAGTTCAGGATTCACAACCTTGATAGCTGTTGCCGGAGGGAGAGTCCTGCCGTGAAGGCCATTAAAGAAGTGGGTTTTGAAGTAATGAGGGATCTTTGCGGCCTGTCCGATGCCAGTCACAACGACAAGCTCCTTTGGTGGAATTTCAAGTTCAGTCAACGCACCCTTAAGGGAACGAAGGATGCTGAAGTTCCCACATCCCGGACACCACGCGATATCGATATCACCCATATCATATATTTTTGGATCCATGGCGCTATTTTCTCCTCTCTGAATTATTCACCTAACTCAGTTTTTCCCTGAGAGCCTCGACAATCTCTTCGACAGTAAAGGCCAGGCCGTTGTACTTCAAAAGACTCCCTCCCACAGAGTGACCTGTGTATAACTTGATAATCTTCCCGAATTGGGAAGTTGCGTTGTTTTCGACGATGATTGTCTGTTTAGCTCTATCGAAATACTCCTGTGATCCGGGGTAAAGAGGATAGACCTGCTTAAAATGGAGAAAAGCGATGTCCTCACGGTCTAATTCCTTGAGTGCCTCTTTGATCGCATGATATGTCGATCCCCAGCCGATAAGAAGAATTTCATAATCTTTGCTACCGACGAACTCTGGAGGAATGATCTCTGACTTCAGCAGTTTCATTTTTTTCAATCTCTTATCCACCATTTGTGTCCGCAAGTTTAAGTCCTCCGTGATGTGAGAATCTTCATCGTGTTCATCACTGTCTACTCCTACGAGCCCATCTCCAAAACCAGGAATTCCACGAGGCGAGATCCCGTCTTCTGTGAGTGCGTATCTTTTGTAGCCCTTATCGGTCTTCACGATGTGTTTTTCTATGTCTATCCCCTCAAGGTCAAAAGGGGGAATGTTTGTAAAAGTGTCCATAAAATATTGATCGGTGAGGATGAATGCGGGAATTTGATATTTATCGGCAAGTTCAAAGGCCTTTTTTGTCAGATCAAACGCATCCTCAAGAGAACCGGGAGCAAAGATGACTCTCGGAAATTCTCCATGCCCGGCATACAGGGCCAGTTCGAGATCGGCCTGCTCTGTCCGTGTGGGAAGGCCAGTTGCCGGTCCTGGCCTCTGGGCGAGATGGATGACTACCGGCGTCTCGATCATTCCCGACAGGCTCACGCCTTCAGTCATCAAAGCAAACCCACCTCCGGAAGTGGTCACCATAGTCCTCGCGCCCGCATATGAGCCTCCCAGGGCCATGTTTATGGCCGCAATTTCATCCTCGGCCTGCTCGACAACAACACCAAAATCTTCCATGTGCTGAGAGAGGAAGACCATAACTCCCGTGGAGGGAGACATAGGATAGGAGCTAAGAAAGTCACAGCCCCCCGCGAGTGCCCCCATCCCTACAGCTTCGGCTCCGTTAAGGAGCACTTCATTTTTGGCTGAGGGATTTTTAAGCGTGTACCTCGCCTTTCCAGAATCACGGAGTTCCTTTCCCCTTTGACAACCAAGTTTTATGGCCTCAATATTCTTTCGGACAATTTCTTTGTCTTTTTTAACAAAAAACTCCGATATGAAATCGGAGACCATTTTCATGTCTACGTCCAGCATGCCAAGAACCACTCCGGCTGCGATGATATTTATGAATAACCTCCCGCCAATGTCTTCGGCGATCTCAGCAAAGGGGACATCGATAAAATCGGTCACTTCAGCTGGACAATCCAGACAGATATTTTTTCTATCGCCGATGACAGTTGTTCCCGGTGAGATCCGCGCCTTTAAATGGTCGAGTGCATCTGGGTGGAAAGGAAGAAGGATATCTATCCGATCCACAGGCGCAGAAACTCTCTCTGAGGATATTCGGATCTCTGTGGAGTTGCTTCCTCCCCGGATCCGGGACATGTACTCCTTTGTGGCAAACACGTGAAAACCCGCCTGGCGCAGAAGACGGACAAGGATGTGTTCGACAGTCTGGATACCCTGTCCCGCTGCACCACAAAGAACGATCGCAACATCTTTTTTATTCACGGAACTCTCCATTTTTGACTATTCATATCATTTTACTATTATTCCACCCTCTCTGCCTGAATTCAAGGAATTCGTGATTCGCAATCCAGTAAAAGCACCAGTTGTATGGAAAAAAAGGATCTCAAATAATATAATCCTATCCGGTTTATTAACCTGGATTATTCACGAGTTGAGTGGTAGGTCGGGTCGGGTGCCGCAGCGGCGAGGAAGTGGCCC
>JAGLRY010000126.1 GCA_023135995.1 Candidatus Aminicenantota bacterium
CCAGAAGATCTTGGCCATGTGATACTTAAGTGTATGGAGAAGGATAAAGAGAGGAGGTATCAAAGTGCAGGCAAAGTGCAGTCTGAACTGGAGAGGATAGAGAAAGGTATTCCTACCACTGAAAGAGAAATTCCAAAGAGAAAGCCTATCACCTCGAAGGAGATAACAGTCACATTTGGCTTGAAAAAACTGTTCATCCCTGCTTTAGTCGTCGTGGCTGTTATAATTGCAACGATTGCTATCTGGCAACTTCTTTCAAAAAAAGAAGGTGCCCCTATCCCATCAGATAAGCTCTCTATTGCGGTCCTTCCTTTCGAAGATTTAAGCCCTCAAAAAGATCAAGAAATTTTGTGTGATGGAATGGCAGATGAGATCATTGCAAAACTATCTAGACTTCAAGGATGGAAGGTGATGAATAGGAATTCGGTAATGTTGTATAAAAACACAGGTAAAGATATTAAGGAAATCGGTCAAGAATTAGATGTTGTAACAATCCTTTTAGGAAGTGTTCGGAAAGAAGAGGATGATATTCGTGTTACTGCTCAGCTGGTCAATGTTGAGGATCGTTTTCAAATCTGGTCGGATATATACAATCAGAAGCTTGAAAGAATTTTTGACATCCAGAGTGACATTGCAGAGAAAATCGCTGAAGCTCTTAGGGCGAAACTCTCTCCTGAAGCGGGTGAACAGCTTCAGAAGAAACCGACGGAAAATCTGGAAGCTTATAAATTGTATTTGCAGGGACGCTATTTTTGGAATAAGAGGACAGAAGAGGATTTAAAGAAGGCGATCGAATATTTTGAGCAGGCTATTGAAAAAGATCCCAACTATGCCTTGGCATATGTTGGGCTGGCTGACTCATATCTTGTTCTTCCGGATTACAGCTCTTTCCCACGAAAAGAGGCTACACTAAAAGCAGAAAAAGCAACCAGGAAGGCGCTGGAAATCGATAACACTCTGGGCGAAGCACATGCTTCGCTAGCAAGTATTGAATGGGAAAATTGGGACTGGGGGGGTGCAGAGAAGGAGTTTAAACGAGCCATTGAGCTTAACCCTGGCTATGCAACTGCTCACCATTGGTATGCGTTTTTACTCATGTTTGAAGGGCGCCATGATGAATCCATTAGAGAGATCAAGCTGGCTAAAGACCTTGATCCTCTCTCGCTTATTATAAATGCGAATGTAGGATTTATGTTGCACTATGCACGCCGCTACGATGAAGCATTAGAACATTACATGAATGTAATCGAGATTGCCCCAGACCTCGCCTGGTTACATCGGTACATCGGGATGGCTTATGAGCAAAAAGAGATGCATAAAGAAGCAGAAAAGGAGTTTCAACGGGCTATAACGCTTTCTGGAGGCTTTACGAAAGACCTAGAGGCCCTAGCACATACCTATGCTATGGCTGGGAAGAGAGAAGAGGCCATTGAGATAGTCGGCGAATTGAGAGAGCTATTTAAGCGAGAGCGTGCGTCTCCGTACGGTATAGCATCAATTTATGCGGCCTTAGGTGAGAAAGATAAAGCATTCGAATGGCTCGAAAAAGCATATGAGATAATTGATTCTAAAATACCGTATCTCAAGGTAGATCCATTATTTGACAACATTCGCACGGATCCAAGATTCAAAGTATTGCTCAAAAAAGTGGGCTTCGAATAAAAATCTGTATTGCCAGCAGAAAGGTTGTAAAGCCAAACTCATCGAACATTAC
>JAGLRY010000127.1 GCA_023135995.1 Candidatus Aminicenantota bacterium
AGTCGTCACGTCATGGAGAACAAAACTCCCGATTTTAAAACTCGAGATACGTCCGAATTGACCATAAATATCACCATCTAAGCCTCTGCCGAGATGTTTTTCGGTAGGGAATAGGGGGGGATTATTTCCAGAAATGTGTATTGTCTCTACAGTCTTTACTGCTCCAGCATTCAGAGGAGAAAAAACCAGTCAGCAAGGACCAAATAACCAGCATTCAATTCTAGATAAAACGTATCGAGTAAAACATATCGGGTACATTTTACCAGGGGTAAACAATAGATGTACCCAGTACTTTTTTCTAATAGAAAATTCTTAGAACGGGTATTTTGCTACCGAAAAAGTACTTCTAAGACATTTTTAGGCGTGGTTTAACTGGCTAACCTATTTAAAAAAAATAAGATAGCTCAGCCAGTCCGTAATTGCCGATTGCTTTATTTGATTGCTCCCAATTCCCGCAGCTTATCTTTCGAGTTTTGCAGCACTCTTTTGGCGTAGTCGGTATCACCAGGATTCAACTCTACAGCAAGCTTATAGTACTTGACGGCTTTTTCCTTGTCACCCATGGTGAGATATCCTTCGGCGAGGCTGTCGTGTGCATTGAAGGATTTCGGATACAGCTTCACCATATACTCGAATATCCGAATCGCTTTATCCAGCTCTTTCATCCTGATCAAGGCATATCCTAGAGAATTCATTCTCGGTTCAGGAATTATCGTGGATTTTTCGAATCCATATTTTGCCCACTTTGCTGTGTTTGTTTTTACATAATTTTCGATCTCATCCACATCGGCATTCCTAAAGACCGTGTTGGGGATCTTCCAGCCGCTAAAGATATAGGTCAGTCCGTCATAGATGTTTCTTCCGACCATCGATCCATGATCACCTTCCACCCACGCACTCTTCCATGTTAAGCCATCAAACGACTGGCTGTCCATCCACTTTTCAAGCTCCGTAAAGGTGTCGATAGTTAGCTTTGCTTCCTTCTTACCTACAGTCATAAAGAGGAACTTGTCAGCCAGATCTCGAACTTTGGCCATTTTTTCGATATTTTTCAGCCAGTACTGATCATTTGTCTGGAACCATGGACTGCCGGCAATGTATGCCGCAAAGAGGTCAGGATAGTTAAAAAGCGCATACATCGTGAACAATCCACCGACCGAATGACCGTACAAAACCCTAAAATCATTGGTTCTATAGTTCTTCTCGACAAAAGGAATGAGCTCTTCTTTAAAAAACTTAAGAGAAAGGTCTGCAGTCGTGGGATTTTCCCTTCGATCTTCATAAGGGGCGGGAACGTATCCATTCTCGAGGGCGGGAACGCCGACCACAATCATGCCCGGCATGTCTGAGGAACGGGTCAAAAGCTCAACGGTTCCGCAATCATAAGTGAAGCAGAAGAAAGTGTTCGTATCATACAAAACAGGATACTTCGACAGGCTCTCGTTATAGCCATCCGGAAGATAGATCAGAACATTCATTTCTCTGTTGAGCACCTTTGACGTGAATGTCACTGATTTGGCAATAACGACGTCTTCTCCCTCGACCTGGGCCTCAGCTGTAGTGCTCGAAGCTCCGATCAAAAAACAAGCGATCAAAACGCAAAAAAATCCATAAGATTGATGTTTTTTCATTCTTTTTCCCTCCAATATCTCGGATGTAAGTCTCCGTTTAAAAGCATCAAAAAGATCTGCTATGAGGTAGTACGATTAAGAGCTGTGAAAGTTTAACAGGTTATGCTGTCCCCATATTTCCACCTGTAAACCGCGAATGGCGGCTCTCAACCTATGGGATCAAAGGGCTCAAAATCTTCTCGATCGAGAAGAAAAAGAGCATTTATGATTACTTGATCATGGTTCCGTCAGAACACTTCTGGTTGTAAGGCTTTACAACGTAAGCATCTTCATGGGGCAGACGCACATAAATGGATGATTCGACCTTGTTATTGTTTTCGTTGACTTCCTTTATGTTATTTTCGTGATCGATAATGACCTCTATATCTTTTGTGCCTTTTGTGTAATAACGTTCATCTCTTTTGATCTGGTGCTGTTGATTGGTATCGAGTGCAGGAATGGAAAATCGTGAATTTAAGGGGCTTACAATTACTTTTTCTCGTATCTTTCGTTAATTCTTCTTATAGCCTCTATTTTACCCCCAAAAAGTGCTTCTAAGACATTTTTAGGCGTGGTTTAACTGGCTAACCTATTTAAAAAGAATAAGATGGCGTGGCCCGTCCCTCTTATTAACTCTTATTCTAATATCTACAAACGGCCGGCGTTCCAGCCTCCTTTGTCTTCTCCGTCCACTGCAAAGATTCCGCTCATCTCGAACACCGATCCGTTCAGCACATAGCCGCTCCAGTCAGTATACGAAATAGTGATGATTCCATTTTCTGCCGTCCATAGTCCGTTATAGCCGCGGCTATCGGAAAAGGTGCCGGAAGTCAATCCTGCCCCATTGAGAGTAATGTCGAATTCGAAAGTCTCGCTGGGATCAGTCTGCTGCATCACCATTTTCCACGATCCGCGAATATCCACCAATCGGGTGAGCAGGATCACATCCGTGTACATCGTGAAATTGCCGCTGCTTCTCTGACGTATGGTGTTGAGGAAGACTTCCACAGTATGGCGGGGATCTATCCCGGTATATTCGAAATTCACATCCGCAAGATCTTTATAGGTGTGCTCACCCGCCTGAGGAGTTCCCGTGACTCCTTCCCCGATGATAACGTTTAGCTTGTAATCGGGAGTGCCAAAATTGCAGCTGCCAAAAACCAAAAGCAGCAGCAGGATTTGTATAAACCTTCCATAAACTGCCATTCTTTTTATTTTTTTAGGTGTGATAGTCATTTTTTTCCGCGCATATTCCTTTATGTATCTCTTTATTAAAATAACCGAAACAGCATTTTACAGCAAGTCCTATGTCTATAAGACACTCCCACCTACCTATGTATTCCAAATGATATCAATATAGAACACGTCGAAGAAGAGAGACAGCATCTGTCCGGTTGTTTTGTTTCCCCGCGATTGTGTGAAGTAGAGCAGCATCAAGTCGTCTTTTGGTACATCAATGGCCAAAGTGCTGTCTGAGCCCGTGTGGCCCGTCCCCATATGCCCATACTAAAGGAGATCTTTGATAAATGTGCCGGAATCAACTGTTGGAGGAAGATATTTACTAAATTCAGCAAAGTCCTTGGGCCACACGGAGGCATGCAGCAGAAAAACCATGTCCATCACGGCGATGAGGCTATCATAACCAGCCACACCCACTAGAACTTCTCCATCAAGGAACATGCTCCGCCTGTCCTGATTATGCGATCCGAGAGTGAAGAAAAACGTCGCAGCGTCTCGCTCCTCCGGGGACAATGTTTGCTCAAAAGCCTCGATCAAGTTTGGACTATCGGCATCCTCTCTTTCGCGAAGGATATCAGGAGTGATTCCCTCTGTTTCCAGTGCGTGTCCGGTTGTTTGCCTGATTCTTTCCTCGAAATATCTCTTAAGTACTGGCACCCATTCTTTAAGGCTGAGAATTTCCATTGCGCTTTTGCTTGCGAAAAATTGAGCCTTCAAGTGAAGCTGCGGACCGCTGACATTCTTTTTAACCAAAAGAGAGGCATGTTTATCGGGATATGATTCATCCAGTTCCGCTTTGATGCTCTTGAGCAATGCTACCACATCCGGATGGACTGACAGCAACGCATTGATATTATCATTCGTTTCGAATCCTTTCAGGGTGAGTTCAAGGCGTTCCTGAATATTGGTGGCATCCGCAGATGATTTGTAAAGTCCGATGTTCATACTCCCGCCGGATTTTTTCAATTCTTCCTTGAATTCCTGAGAGATGTACATTCCTCTGAGAAGGGAGTCATGCAGGGAGCCCAAGGTCACATAGGAATCGCTGGGCGCATTCTCGGCTGAAGGTCCTATCAGGTAGGTGTCTACACCCCTCAGAGCCGCTCCCACAAACATGCCCAACCAGAAATCATTGTTCCAGAGAGAATCAGGAGCTATGATCGTTCCCCCCTTTGGTATCAGGTTGTAAAGAGCTGCCTTCAATACAGATGCCTTCTTTGTTGCGTAGCCTGTCCTGTTCATGGTCGTGACAAGGCTACAACTAAATCCTCTCTCAGTAAGTTCTCTTTTGATGGTGTCGTAATTGTCCGGATACGGCCTCGGGCGGAGGTAGTAGGGAACATCTTTTTCCTTATAACGTGGATTCTGGCTCAGAAAGAGCTTGCGTGCTGCGTTCTTCAGTTTGACAAGATCCACCCCCTCGACCTTAATGCTGCGGTCCTCCCAATCGGCTCCCAGGTAATTCTCGCCCACACCTTGTCCGGTGAATATAGCAACACCCCTTTCTGTTTTTGTGCTTCCCCAGCATGGGGCATCCTCAAAAACGTCCCGGAATGCGATCTTCCTGTGATCGCGGATAAAATCTTCCCTGATGAAGTAGGCTGCGAAGGTTTCGTCCTGTTTGTTGGTGATGTTGATGTGGACTTTGACCTGGTTTTTGATGTCATTCTCAGTCCAGCCCTTTTCTTCCTTCAGTCTCTCCAGTGCGATTTTGAGACGATCTTGGAAGGCTCTGATCTTTCGGCCGATATTTTTGTTCCTTCGGTTCCGTGCGATGTTTTTTTCCTCGCCGCGCGGCTTGACCCATGTAAATTCAACCGGCTCGAGGTTGTAGAGGTGTTCCAGGAAAGTGAGGACTTTTCGAGACTTATTGAATTCATAGTAATGCTGGTCTAAGAAGATGCTGAAATGAGGGAGTGCCGCCCTTTTGCCCGAAAGACAATCGTCGATTCCTTTAAGTAAGGCCTCACAGTAGCCAGAAAGCGTTATATCCCACGTCATCTCATCTGGGATACGGTCCTTATTCACGCCGCTGTAATCGTGAACGATGAGCACGTGGTAATACTTAGTGTCTTGAATCATTTTTAGCAATTCGTGATGCCATTGTTCATTGATGAGATAGGCGACCTTGTTACATCCAGTGAATGGATCTCCGAGAATTTCGCCAATGACCTCGTTCAATTCTTGTTGAGTGTCGTATTGATGCGAACGGAGGCCGTAGTTCATGGGAATCCAACACAACACTCCCCAATTGAAGATTGCGGTATCCGCATCCTTAAAATTGAGTTCTTTCACGAGAAACTCAGCCAGCCGATTGTCTTTCCAGCGGTAGCGAGAGTTTTGCGTTGCCATATCGATGTGTTGAATGAGCTGTCGAAATATTTCTTTGAGAGCTGCATTTGTCATAGGATCCTTGGTGCTGGGGGCTGAACGTGTGTCGAGGTATTTGCGGAATGAATGATAGGCCCGAGATCCGAGACCTTTTATGCTCATGGGTTTTTTACGCTGTCCGAGAAGCCGGTTAAAAGGAATTATCACTTCGCGGAAGATGATGTTTTCCGTTTTCAGCGCTATTTTGAGTGCTTCCTCTTCGCGTACTTTTGGATCTGCTATGCTATGGCTCAGCGCTGTGGCAAACGCTTTTTCGAGGTTTTCATGGTAGCGCCGGTCTTCGCTCTGTAGGGTTCTCCCATAATCACGGATTTGCTCCTTGATCTCGGCCAAGCTATCCTTGGTTATGGCAGGTGTTACAAACTTGTCGATCCGCAGGATGGAATGTTTCAAGTTGTAAAGTGCATGCGGATCCAGAAGATCGGGATCGATATCTTGAATGGAGGGTATTTGGCCTTTGGGCAGGTCCACATGAGCTTTTCTTGGGCGGTGCTGGCCGGGTCGTTCGTTAAGGTTCAGATTCAGGCCGACACTGA
>JAGLRY010000128.1 GCA_023135995.1 Candidatus Aminicenantota bacterium
AGTTTTAATAAATCGATAACTGTCCATTTCAATGACGATACAGTCCAGGCGATTCATTTTCCTAATGCTCATTCAGATAGTGATGCAATTATTTTCTTCCGAAAAGCGAATGTCATTCACACAGGAGATCTCTATCTGTCGAATGGTTTTCCTATTATCGATATTACCCAGGGTGGAACAGTCAGTGGTTATATTGCTGCAGTGGAAAGAATCATTGAATTGTGTGACGAGGATACGAAGCTTATTCCAGGACATGGTCCGATATCGGATCGTAAGGGTTTACAGGCATATCGCGATATGTTGATGGCGGCGCAAGATCGTATTGATGAGCTCATGAAAGAAGGGAAAGCCCTTGAAGAAGTCGTTGCGGCTGATCCAACAGTAGGCCTGTTTAGGGGCGGGGAAAAATCCTGGCTGCCCCCCAAACTGTTTATCTACTGCGTCTATCAAGAACTCTTGAAACTTTAACGCGCAAGCTTTTTTTTATATCCCTGCTTTATTCTTAGAGAATCAATTTTCCATGCAAAATGGTGCCTCTAAGGTCTTTTTTGGAGTGGAATTTTGAGCTAATGTGTTTATAAAGAACTAGTTACTGTGGCCCGTCCCCCTATGTGATATGTGAATCTAATTCGAGGGGCAGTATAATCGATCTCTTTTAATTGACGGAAATAATTTACAAAAAGAAAAAAATACTTGACAAATAGACAGAAATACCTTACATTATGTAATGCAATTCTTACTAATTGCAAATTTACTGCTAAAAATAAAAGGAGATTATCATGACGCAGTTAAAGAAACGGGCCATCTGGGGCCTACTAATCTGGAGTGCAGCCTTGATCGCTGCTTATGTCATTTTTTTTCTCGGAGGAGGTCCACAAACTTTCCTAGAAAACGACACCAGGGCCGACCTCACGCGAGCTGTCTTTACGGTTGGATTTATATGTTACTTTCTCGTGTTGTTTTTGACCCGTACTAAATCCGGTAGCGCAGAGCTGATGAAAGACGAGCGGGACGAACTGATCTCCAAGCGCGCGTACTCCACGGGTTTTTATTCATTGATGATCTACGTATTTTTTATCTGTTTGGCTCTGTATGCGTATTACAAAGTTCATCTCAACGGTGTGGACATGCCTGTAGGATGGGTGTGGCTTTTGGGCATCACAACATATTTTATGGGATTCGTTTCCCATGCGATCGCCACCCTAGTTCTATATGGGAGGATGAGCGGCGATGGCGAAAGCTAAGATAAAAAACAACGTCAGAAAGTTCCGATTTGAGAATGGTGAGATGACCCAACAGGAACTCGCAGATCGCACCAGATGCACGCGCCAGACGATCGTTGCGCTGGAGCAGGAGAAGTATGTGCCTTCCCTCGCATTGGCATTTCGAATCGCCCGGGTATTTGGCGTTTCGCTTGATGAAGTGTTCGCGTACCATGAATAAGTGTAAAGAGGACCGTCCCTCTACTCGATGCGGATGGAGTCGGCGGGGTTGGCGAGTGCTGATTTGACGGCGTGAAAGCTGACTGTCACCAACGCTATAATAAGCGCCACTACACCAACCACCACAAACGTACCAATGTTGATGTTGGTTCTATATGCAAAATTACCCAATCAGTTGCGCATAATATAGTAGGAAACGGGCCACGCGATAAGATTTGCCAAAAGCACAAGCTTTAAAAACTCCGGCATTTTTTCCTCGATCGCAGCCGGGGCAACGCCTTCCTTCAGCCGGATATACGTATAAAGATCCGCATCGAGGCCATTCCTCCAGGTCGAGTAAACAGTCCCCCCATAAATGGGGACAGCGCTCAGTGTCGAAAATGAGGCCAGGATGTCGAAGGGAAAATGGCTATTTTTGGGGACATCCTCCACGACTCCCGTGATCAAGAAATCATAGGTGTTATCGAGACGCAGAGTTTTTCCCATGGGATCTTCACTGCCGAAATATTTTTGTGCAGCAGTTTCAGTAAGAACCAAGGTTCTTGGGTCTTTAAGGGCCGTTTGGGGATCCCCCTTTTTGAGCGGAAAATTGAAAAAATCGAAGACCGTTTCGTCTGCAAAATAGAATCCCTTCTCGTGGAACCTTTTATCGATCTCTTCACGACTGACCAGCTAAGAGACAAGGGGTGTTTTCAGCAGGCGATACCAATGGCCAATCCCATGAGGTTTATGAATGAGTAACCTTTGTAGCGCTTGAGATTACGGAATGCGGTTTTTATGTAATTTTTTAACATTCTATAGGAACCGTTCTAAAGTCTTCAGAGATATTATATACGCAATATCATTCGTGGGCTATGATTCGTGGGCTATGATTCGTGGACTATAATCCGAGGGTGATAGTTCGCCGGCCGTCATATAGTTATTACGTTTCATCGGTTCCTAGAGTTTCGTTTTTCTAAGATGTCTAAGATTGAAGTCCATCCACTGCTGTGATATAAGTATTTTCCAACTATTTCCATATTATGTCATTTCATTGAAGATGTTTTTTCAATATGGTATAAACAATTTGGGAAGCAAAAAAAGACCTTGCAGTAAACAAAAATGAGCGTAAAAATTGTCATAGTTGATGATGACAGATCAACTCTTGCTCTACTTGAGAGAGCACTGATCATGCGCGGATTTTGGGTTTACAGTGCCAAAGATGGAGAAGAGGGTTTCGACTTGATCAACAAGGAGCAACCAGACCTCGTTATCAGCGATATGCTCATGCCAAAGATCCATGGCGTGGAACTCTGTAAAAAGATTAGAGCGACTCCGGAATTGAAGCATATAAAATTCATTATGATGACTGGTGTTTACAAAGGTCGATTTGGCTTGGAGGAGGCATATGATAGTGGAGCAGACTATTTTATCACTAAGCCCATTGATATGGATAATCTTCTAATAAAAATATTTGCATTGTTAAAAATAGATGAAGAGGAATTCCGAAAAGAATTCGTAAAAACCTCATCTGAGGATGATTAGGTTGATTGGGGACGGGCCTCACGAACTCATTAATAATAAATAAGTTAACTCGAATAATTCGCCAAAAAAGAGGCTTAAACGTATGATTTGGGGGGTCAAAAGAAGCGTTTAAGGATAATTGCTATGGCCCGATCTCAATCTCCCCAATCTCCTTAGGGATTTATCCAGTTGCAGATGCGGTCGATGGCCTCTAATACATTCCCACACTGTCTTTTGAGGAAATCTTCCTCTAAGGGTGTGCTATCCGCGAGAGATTCGAGCGATTCAATGGCTGCCCTGCCGTCAAAATCGACATAGGCGAGTCGCGCGGTCAGTTCTTCCGGACTTCGCCCGAAATCGCTCCCTGGAAGGATGGCCACACCTGTATCCTCTAGCAGGCGACGACACATCTCCGAATTGTTTTGGATGCCACGCTCAGCGAGCTTCTCCCGGAACGGAGAAAAGTCGGGAAAGAGATAAAACCCACCGTGGGGAGAGCGGATTTTAACTCCACATGCTGCCAGTTTGTCTGCGATATGGTTTCCCAATGCCTTCAGAACCCTTCGGGACCTTTTCAGGTATTCTTCGATCTCTGGCCCTTCCTGGAAGGCTCGGACGGCTGCGTACTGGATGGGAGCACTCGTTGAGGTAAAGGTCTCAGTACCCACAGCGGCCATGGCATCAAGCAGCCATCTTAAAGGCCGTGGAAACACAAAAACTCCCAATCGCCAGCCTCCTGCACCGCACCACTTGCTTAAACCGCCGGAGAAGATGGTGCCTTCCGGGTAAAAGGGAACAATGGATTTATGCGTTCCCTCATGATGGATCTTGGCGTATATCTCATCGGAGAGCAATATCATACGATTCCTTTCAGCCACTTCAGCCAGCTCCTTCAGGTGTTGCTCTGTCATGGTGGTGCCGGTGGGATTGAGGGGATAATTTAAGATGAGGAGCCGAAACCGCTCTCTATCCAAGAAACAGAGCTTCTCTAATTCTTCAGGCATCAGATGCCAGTCGTTCTCAAACTGTGTCTGTAAAAAAAGTATATCGCGACCGATAATTCTCGCCTGCGGGGCGTAGGAAACCCAACTGGGTGAAGGAATCACTAAATCGCCGAAGTAAGTTAGTTGGAGGAGAAACATCAACTCTTTTGATCCTGGACCGATGAGCACATCATCAGGATCAACGTGGAGACCAAAGGTGCGCTTGTGGTGTTCGGCTACAGCCTGCTGGAGCTCCCTCAATCCCTTAACGGGCAGGTAGTCCTTTTGATGGGCGTTCTCGCGGAGAGCCTCTGCCACTGGCTCAGGCACAGGAAAGGGCGACTGGCCTAATCCCAGCTTGAAAATGTCACGTCCACTCCGCTTGAGTTCGTTGGAGAGATCGTTAATGGCCACAGTGGCCGAGGGTTTGAGTTCCTTGACATTGGGATTGAGATGGACGTCAAGAATATGATCCTGATGTTTATTCATTTTTTTCTCCTCATTGATGGTTTTTTCGGCCTGCCAAGTAAATTGAGTGTAATGATGATACCTTAACTATACATCTGGCTCAATACTAATGTGTCACTAATCAATCTGAACGAACACACCTTTTCTCTCGCCCATTTCGTGAACAATTGGAGTCATCCGACAATCTTGGGTGAGATATCAGAATTGACCGGTGCTTTTTATATGTGCTATGTTCATGGGGGGTGTGGGTATTACGTTTTTGCAGCTAAATTGGAAAATTGAGAAACCGTCTTTAGCTCAAAAAATAAAATGTTGTTTTACGACTAGGAGGCAATAAAATGTCTAAAAAGGGAAAACCAAAAATAGAAGGCACAGAAAATGGTCCGTATGTCGTTTCCAATGTGACCAGTTTAAAAACATCTAGAGGAGAATCCGCTAAAACGGCAAAGACAATGGTTTTATGCCGATGTGGGAAAAGCGATAGCAAACCCCACTGCGACGGAACGCACGCAAAAATCGATTTCGACAGCAGCAAAAAAGAAGACCGCCAACCGGATAGACTGGATGATTATGTCGGAGAAGGCATAACCATTCATGACAATCGAGGCGTATGTTCTCACGCTGGTTACTGCACCGATAATCTGTCTACGGTTTTCCGTATGGGTGTTGAACCCTGGATCGATCCCAATGGGGCTCCTGTTAAGGAGATCATCCGAGTTATCGAAATGTGTCCATCGGGCGCATTGAGTTTCTCTGTACGCGGGGAAAAACATGACAGTCTGGTTAGGGATCCCTCGATAAACCTTACCAAAGATGGACCATACAGGATCGTGGGTGGAATTGAGCTGGATGACTATAATAATTCCAAACCGCAGTCAAAAGAGCATCAAGCCCTGTGTCGGTGTGGTGGCTCAAAAAATAAGCCCTTTTGTGATGGAACACACTGGTATATCAAATTTGAAGATGATGAAATAACCATACCCCTTGAAAAAAAGGGCGAAGAGACGATCAATGAATATTTAGGAAATTTGAAAAGGCCATTTGATGATTTTGAAGAAGCGATGGAGGATATCCAGCGTATCGCCGTTACAGGTAAATCGATCACCGAACCCATGCGGACGACAAAAAACGTCATCTCCTGGGATGAAATTCTTATTAGGGGGGCACAGCTTGCCACAATGCCTCTGAACGAAAATGAACGTGTAAACACTAAAACAGTGATCGGGCCCAAAGCCAAGCACCCTCTGGTTATTCAAACGCCCATTTACGTCACACACATGTCATTCGGCGCTTTGTCTCGCGAAGTTAAGATTGCCCTGGCTAAAGGGAGTGCGGCAGTAAAAACAGCAATGTGTTCGGGCGAAGGAGGATTGGTGGAAGAGTCTCTCCGGATTGCGCATAAATACATATTCGAGTATGTGCCGAACAAATACAGTGTGACCGATGAAAACCTCAGGCGTGTTGATGCCATAGAGATTAAGATCGGCCAATCGGCCAAACCCGGCATGGGGGGACATCTGCCCGGCAAAAAAGTGACAGCTGAAATTGCTGAAATACGCGGATTTCCGGAAGGCACAGATATTATCAGCCCCTCACGATTCCCCGATATAAGAAACAAAGAAGAATTGAAGGATACGGTGACTATGTTGAGAGAGCGGTCGGAAGGCAAGCCTATTGGAATAAAAATTGCTGCGGGGCACATCGAGGCAGACCTGGAAGTGGCGTTGTATGCAGAGCCTGATTTCATCACGGTCGACGGGCGGCCTGGGGCAACGGCCGCATCGCCCAAGATCGTCAAGGCTTCGACGTCTGTCCCCACGCCCTTTGCCCTCCATCGTGCGCGAAAATATCTGGATAAAAATGGAGTAGAGAACGTGACTCTCGTCATTACCGGTGGATTGCGCCTTTCTTCGGATTTTGCAAAAGCCTTAGCCATGGGGGCCGACGCGATAGCCGTTGGAACTGCGGCGCTGATGGCGGCCGCATGCCAGCAGTATCGGATATGCGATACCGGCGCTTGTCCAGTCGGTGTCACGACACAAAAATCCGAACTGAGAGAGAGACTTTCGGCCAAACATTCGGCAAAAAGGCTGGAGAATTTCCTCAGAGTTTCGACAGAGGAGATCAAAACCTTTGCGCGCTTGACAGGGCATAAGGATGTTCATGACCTAAGTCTCAACGATCTCATGACATACAATGTTGCAATTGCCAATCACACGGATATAGACCATATTTAATGATAATTGTCTTAGCCAAGCAATTCAGGTAATGATTATCCGCTAAAAGGATTATTTTGACCCCAAAATAGTGCCTCTAAGGCCTTATTTGACCCGATAAAATGAGTTAAATTGTTTATTTTGAAGTAATTGCTGTGGCCCGACCCCAATTACAAATCAAGTCTTTATTTTCCGAGTGAGAATTTT
>JAGLRY010000129.1 GCA_023135995.1 Candidatus Aminicenantota bacterium
ATACACCGCTGTTTCCGCGGTCTTGACCATCGCCCTCTACCGCCGCCGGTGCTGCCCACTCGACGTGGAGCTGGCAATCGCCGAATTTTTGTTTGGTGCGGATGTCTCCGGTTTTTTTTACGACCTCCATGTAGCTCTTTTCGACTTTCCAGCGGGCTGGTTGGCCTTTGTTGTCTTCCCATTGGAAAAGATCTTTCCCGTTAAATAGCACCGCAGCATCTGATGGAGGGGGGACAGGTGGACAAGGGGGTCCCGGGCTAACCACAGGCGGCTGAGGCCTGTCGGGATCATGGATTTCCCATTTATTGAATTGGTCCCGGGATTGTGATTTTTTATCCATGGCCTTATCTCCTTGACAATTGGATGTCCCAGCCAGGATCAAAATTCCAGCCGCAATCCAAACGAGTATAATGTTACCCCTCATATGATTCTCCTAAATCGTGAAGATCAATATTTCAGCAATTCTCATCATAGCAGGGAATGAGATGTCAATTTATGGGAAAGCAGACTTCAGTTCCTCTGCAACGCTGGTGACATGTTCGCGCATTGCTTCACGCTCAGCTGGGATGTTCATCGGACAATCCCCGCGACATCCCAGGTTCAATTTAGCGGTATGGTATCGCCACAATAGCTCGAGAGGCTGCTCCTTGACATTGCCTATAACAAAGGGGACAAACGCACAGGGGGTCACGTTTCCGTTCGCAGAGACATAAAGTATGGACTTCCTGAAGACACAACAGTTCGTCCTCTCGGTTGGCATCTCGAGATGTGCAAACGATAAATCCTGCAATGCCCGGATCTGAGCTCGTTCACGAGAATTCAAGATTTGCTCGTACGCACCATCCCAGCCACCGCTGGCGATGGGCAGCAGAATATACATGTAGCTGGCATCCAGGCTCTTCCCGAGGGCGATGGTTTTTTCCACTCCCTCCGGAATGCTGTCCTTCAAAGCGACTGTCATTATTCGGCAAGGAATACCGAACTTGCGAAGCATTCGGATTCCGCGAAGTGTCTGTTCATGCAGGTCCTCAGTGCCACGAAACTTATTGTGGACGGCTGGATCAGCACTGTCCAGAGAAACACCACATTCTGTCAATCCGGCAGCCTTTAGCCGTTTCACATTTTCTTCATTAAGAAGTATCCCATTGGTGTTTACGCGGGTTTGCAATCCGAGACTTCGAGCGTATGAGACCAGGTCGAATATGTCTTTTCGCAAAAGCGGCTCCCCACCAGAGAAATGAACAGCCATCGCCCCCAGGTTTCTCACCTGCCGGATCACGGACTTGAGTTGCTCTGTGGTGAGCTCCTCTTCTGGAGGACGTACAGGGGAGTTTGAGTAGCAGTGTTCACAGCGGCTCTGACATTTGTATGTGACCGCTATTGTGACAAAAGTGGGCGAGGGACGACCCCGAATCCTTTTCCACAAATGTGACCCCGCTGTGGCCCAGGCTTTCAAGGATCGATTGGAGAGATAGAGTCGAAGGGCTCTGTAGTTGGTGTTGAATACAGCACTCGCTGATGGAAAATGCTTAAAAAGTAGGCTCATCGTCTTTTCTACGAGTTATCGTGTGTCTTCTGGTTGCACTTTTTCCGTGTATGGTCATGAATATTCCCTTCTTGAGCTCAGTAAAATCTCACACCACTATCCTCAATTTATAGCTTCTGAAATCCGAGAAAGAGCTTATCACAGTTAAAATGGGATGGTCAATCACCAGGGGAACTGAGAAAAGATTACTCATAATGATATCTAAGGAAAAACCAGGATTCGACGACCAATATGATAATTATAAAAATCGCTGCAGCCCACATCGAAGGCTCTCGCAAGCTCAACCGAACAATAAGCACAAGGGGAAGGATACGCAAAATGGCGTATGTAAGCCCCAAATAGAGCCCGGAGAGTTCACGGACTAACGAAGTCTCATTTCTGAAAGAACGCCGGGTTATAAAAATGTAAAAACCGCACGCCAGAACAGTAGAACCGACAGCAAGAATAATAACAGTCCTCCACGCCGGCACTAAAAGTGCGACATACAGGAAAACTACTATAAGCCACAGGGAGGTTAGCCCAGAGATCCATTTGAGTGTCTTCCGCGCATACTCAGGTCCAACCAAAACTGCGTATGTTTTTGTTCCCATCTTAAGGTCAGATTCATAGTCGACAACTTGATGGAAATGAAGGTTTACCCACTTGTCAAGAAATACCGCAGGAGCGAGCAGAAGCAGCAATTCCCAGTTTGCTGTGAGCCAAGTCAAGGGAATGACACAATATCCGAGTGCACACGCCAAGCTGTATGTGAGCAACCCCCAGATTCCGCGTTCCTTTAAGTGCAGAGGTTTGAACGAGTAAAAAAATCCTGTGACCACAGCTGCAACAAAAATCCATTTTGTAGAGATTGGACTTCGGGACAAAAGAAGTATCCCCAGACCGGTTCCAAGGAGAAGAAATATGATCAACGCACGCAAAACAGGAGATAGGCGAATGATCCATCTCCTTTTTCCAGATAAATGATCATCTTTAGAGTCAGCGATGTCGTTAGTGAGAATACTTAAAAATAGCCAACTGGTAACAACCAAGAAAACTTGGACAAAAATCACCAAATTCTTTTGTGCGATTTCATGTGTGTTAAATGTGAGAATTACAGAAAGCGGCAGTAAGAGAGAGCTGATCTTGATCAGGCCGCGGTTACCCCAAATGCTTTCCTTTGTTATGTGCTTCCACAGTTGAGGCGTTTCATGGGACATCATGAGTGCTTGTTTTCTTTTTGATTCCTGCGTTGCCACACCGGACAGGACATGTCATCGGTGTCAAGTCGTCCGGTCAAAGCGAATGCCGAAGCCCGACAGCCACCGCCACATTTCAATATGTTCGGACATCCTTTGCAGATTCCATACTCTTTTGAGTCTCGGAACAGCATACAAACAGGTGAATTTTGAAAAACATCCTGGAGATCGTTTTGACGGACATTCCCGATATAAACCTCTGGCACATCCATACACACACAGGGTGAAAGAGATCCTGTTGGATTGATCGTTAACCTGTCACGACCAGCACGACAGCCACGATGCACAAACCTCATTTTTTTCTGGAGTCGCCGAATGACAGGATGATATTCCGCCCATGGGATGTAGGTCTCTACAAGCCAGAGTAGTGGCAGTTTACAAAAATGTTCAAACACAGGTTCCAAATGGGAGAATAGATCTTCATCTTGAGGAAATGCATTTTTTATGCGTCTTGTATGCACAGGCAAGTGCAAAGTGACAGTAGACCATCCTTCTTGGAATGCGAGATCAATTAATCGAGGAATTTCCGGTAATGTATGCGGCGTGATCCGGACAGAAACAGTCGTATGAAATCCATACTTCTGAATATTTCTAAGATTTTCCAAAACTGTTCTGAACATGCCAGATGAAGAGTTGTGAAATTGGGTATAAAAATTGGATTCAACCGTGTCGAGGCTGATCTGGAATGACTTGGTCAGTGTCTCAGCGCGCAATCGTTTGAGAATCTTCGGCACCAACAGGCTGCCGTTAGATGCGATGCGTGCTGTAATACCAAATTTTGCCATGTGCTTAAGGATGTCGAGAATGTCTTCTCGCAGAAAAGGCTCACCTCCAGACAAAATCAGATCATGCACGCCAGCTGCATGGATCTTCTCTACTGTTTCCAGGGCCTCTCGTGTCGTTAATTCGTTGGGAGAATTGGCTCCGGCATCAGTAAAACAGATGCCGCAACGATAATTGCAAGCATAAGTGATGTTCCAGAAAAGGGTTTTCAGAGAAGATGGTTCCATCCATTTTCTCGCATTCGTATGACCGGGCTTAAGCTTTAATTTAATATCAAGCATCAGTCTTGGCTCTGTCTGTATAATGAAAGGGATTTACACCTTCGCAAGGCACGCCGCACTGACAGAGAGCACAACCCAGCGAGTATCTGTTTCGCCTCTGGCCACTGATAGGGATCGGAGACGGCAGCATTTGGAGTTCCTGCTGGTAGTGCTCAAGACATTCATTTCGGATAGCCTTTCTTTGTGAATAACATTTGGATTTATCAAGACCAGACTTCGAGATAGCGCCAACAGGGCATCTTTCCATGCACAGTCCACAGGAATCTCCTCCATCTTTAAGGCATAAAGCACGATAATCTTCATTTCTCTGTGATGAGGATTCAATCGGCATATTTGTTATGATACTCCCGATACGGACGTTGATCCCTAAAGGCGTGATCAGGGCTTCATTCAACCCAAAATACCCAAGGCCTGCGACAAAGGCCACATGCCGTTCTGACCAGGTGGAACTGAAGGTAAATTCCGGCATTCGAAATGTATCATATTCAGTGGTTAAGATGGGCGACACAGCAGCTATTCCTCTTTGGTGCATTTGTTCTGATAACCTTAAACTCATGTTATAAATGATAGCGCCTCCGTTATTCCGGGCTAGAGAGTAGAGTTTGGAAGGCATATTCTGCACTCTGTTGGAACGGCGAACCTCCATTGCAAAAGGGAGTAACCATACAATCACGTTCACATGGGTAAGATCTGTACTTCGAGGAGAGATGCGGTGGAGGAACTCCCGCGGCTGGAGATGTCGGGGGCTAACGGCTTTTTGGAATTCCTTGAATAATGGATCATCGCCATCCGCGACTCCAACAAGTGGAGTATCGAAAATAGGCTGTCCTCCAAAATCAATCAACCGGTTCTCCGGGGCACTACGAACCAAATGCGTGATTGTATTTTTAATCCAGGTAATATCTACCATTTTGAGGGCTTAGATTCTTCTTTTTTTTACAAGCAATTATATTTTTCTAACGCAATTAAAAACCAAGGTGCATATGTTTTAGAATTTTCTTGAATCTCTTCTTTCAACTCAGGAATGTCGAGGAATTTGAATTCAGAAATTTCCGATATGTTAGGAGATATTTTTTCACTTTTGATATTCCTCGCTACGAAAACATCACATATTTCGTTCTCGGAGCCAAGATCTCTGTATTCAACGTGATAGTGAAACTTGAATAGATAGTTGATCTGATCACAAGAGACCCCAATTTCATGAAAAATCCTCTGCTTAATTGTTGTATGTTGGTTTTTTTCCGAGTAGTAATGGCTGGCGACTGTGCCATCCCAAAAATCGGGCCACAGACTCTTTTCTTTACTCCTTTTTGCCAGCATTAATTCATTTTTTTCATTAAAGATCATGACCAAAAAAGCGCTGTGTAAAATTCCCTTCCCCTGGTGGCATTTCTCCTTTTCCTCTTTTCCCAGATACCTGCCGTTTTTGTCGACAACAGTGATATATTCGGTTTTTTGGCTTCGTTCCATTGTGCTTGGTGATATTATTAACATATTTTTCCTATCGTTTCTATCACATATTTGGGCCGAAGTCAAAAGCGGTGGCTTAAAAGAGTTAAGATTCAAAAAGATGTGCGATGGAATTGGCATAATATTGGAGGATTTTTAGCTCATCGGGATTCGATCGGTAAAAGTCTTCTTCCTCAAGGACGATGTGTCTTAAAATCAAAGTTCGAAGCCCAACCTCGATGGCGTAATCACGGTCGCTGCGGGGAATATAGACGAGTGCACAGCACTCCTCAAGCTTATCGATCAGGCACTGCACTCGGGCTTTAATTTCCAATTCTGAAAAACTCCTACTCGTATCTTCCAGAAAGACCGACGCAATCAATGGAACCGGAACAACAGGGACAACTCTGCCCACAGCTGCCATCAGATCTTGAGCCAGTTTTTCAACCTTTTGGATGCGTACATCTTTGTCGAGTTTGGAAAAATCAACACTGTGTTCTTTAGTATATTCCCTCATAGAAATGGGAGTCCCAAAATTAACCACTGCATAACCGTATCGATACCATCCCCGCCGCAATCTCAGCCTGATCGTCTTGAGAAGATAGAGCGCTGCCGTTTTAATGACATCTGCACTCGATTTTTTCCGAATCTCAGGGTCTATAGCCAACAATGACGAGCGATCCTCCAGAACACGGTCATAATTGATTCCCACAGGAACAAAAACAAGATCACGCCCTTCATTGGGATCGAACGTGCGCAACATATAATCCAGGATGCCGATCTTCGGCTGACCCAATCGACCATCTTTGCTCAGCTTTCCCTCGAGAAAAACGGCTTGCACCACTCCCCCATCGGTGGCCATCTGGATGTATCGTTCTAGAACGCGACGGTAGAGTGGATTTCCCGAACCACGCCTTACAAAAAAGCCTCCCAATGCGCGGAGGAGCTGCTGAAGGGGCCACACTCGCGCCCACTCCCCTACGGCGAAGCTCAAGGCTACGCGGCTGACAGTCAGATAACCGAGAAGGATATAGTCGATGTTGCTGCGGTGGTTCATAATAAAAACCACACTCGACTGTGGATCGACTTTTTTGAAGCCCTCTTCATCCACAAATCCTACACGAACGCGGTAGAGCATCTGGGAGACAGTCCGGCTCACCCAGTTTCCGAAGCGGAAATAGATCAACACATTAAAGGAGGGCACGATCTCGTGGGCGTATTTCTTGACTTTTTTCAGGGAGTCTGCATGCGAGACATCCTGTTCTCTCGAGTATTCTTCAAGTGTTTCTTGCACTTTTGTGTCATACACCAATCGATTGATGATCTCGCGGCGTTTGGTGAGCTTAAAATCCGGCAGGCGCAGATCGAGGCGTTCGTCGATCTTGGTGAGAACCCTCTTAGTGCGGCGGCGGAAAAACCAACGGATGGCGGGGAGTATCAGGATGTGGAGGAGTGACCAAGCAGCCAGAGCTCCACCCAGAATAACTAACCATAACGGAAGGCTCACGGATCCGGCCATTACTCCTCTCTGTTGAAAACGCCATGCTCCAGGAAGTGAATCACTTGAGCGATAACATCATCATTCTTCATGATAAAGGCATGAGTCAGAGGCAAAATGATAAAATCTTTCATGCCTTG
>JAGLRY010000013.1 GCA_023135995.1 Candidatus Aminicenantota bacterium
GACATGAAGGATGGCACAAAATGAAAGAACTGTTTGAATGCCTGGCATGTGACAAAAAATTCCCTGTGGACGTTTTCAACACATTCTGCCCGGATTGCAAGGAGCCTCTTCTCTATCACTATCCCGAAAAAAAGAGAACGATCCACAAAGATCAGACTCATGCTTTTGAAGTTTTTTTAGACTTTCTTCCATTCGAGGAGATCGATCACTCCCTCTTATTGGGAGAAGGAAACAGCCCGCTAGTGAAACTGAAGCGGATAAGTAAAGGATGTCATGTGCCTTTTATGTATGTGAAGGACGAATCTTCCAATCCTACGGGGAGTTTCAAAGACCGGGGAACGGCTGTGGCCATTCAAAAGGTCATCTCTCTAAAGATCGATAAGATCGGCACGGTTTCCACAGGAAACATGGCGACATCCACAGCTGCCTACGGAGCCAAAGCCAATCGGAGGACTTTTGTTCTCATCAAGGAAGATATCTCTACAGAGAAATTGCTATCATGCGGGGTTTATGGCCCGGTCATGATCAAAGTGGCAGGAGATTACGGGGAGCTCACCTACAAGAGCTTTGATCTGGGTCGGAAGCACGGCATCTGCTTCATGAATGCCGTGGACCCCTTCCGTATCGAAGGCTACAAAGTGATCGGGTTGGAGATCTTCCTCCAGTTGGGCAAACAACCGCCCGATTACATTTTTGCACCTGTGAGTTCAGGGGGTCATTTGATCGGGCTCGTAAGAGCATATTTAGAGTTGAAACAACAGGGCTTGATCGAAAGGCTGCCGATATTTATTGGCGTTCAGGCTGAAGGGTGCTCGCCCATTGCCAGGGCTTTCCGAACGGGTGAATCTCGAGTCGAACGCATCACAAAAGCGAATACAGTGGCCCAGGCCATCACTAATCCCGACCCCCCTGGGGGGAATATGATCCTCAATATGATCCGACAAAACAACGGCAGAATACTGGCTGTGTCCGATGCAGATATCCTTGCGGCCCAGAAAATGCTGGCAGAGAAAGAAGGCATCTTTTGTCTGCCTGCCTCAGCGACAATCCTAGCGGGTTTCTTCCAAATGGCGAAAACAGACATATTCAAAGCTACAGATAAAGTTGTCCTTGTTGTTACCGGAACAGGAATGAAAAACATGAAGGTCCTGAATCCCTCTCAGATGAGCTTTTTTCACTCTTCTCTGTCTAATCTCGAAGATACTCTTCTCTCTACAATTGACTTACTCCGAATGTCAGTCGATTAACAAAGGCACAATTTTGCGGAGTTGCTTTCATATATAAATATTCTGTGTTACCATGAGTGCACAAACCAATACAAAAGGAGGTAAGTATGAGTAATGATTTTCCTTCCATGGAAATAAAACTTCCAAAAATCAATCCAGGTATCATTAAGCTCATTATTGCGGGGGTCATCGTCCTCATCTTCTTGGCGGGCTCTTTCTACCAGATCGGCGCGGAAGAGGCGGGTATCATCCTGAGGTTCGGCAAGTATAAACGAACCACAAATCCAGGACTTCATCTCAAGCTTCCCCTGGGGATCGAAAAATTGACTAAAGTTCCTGTGCAGAGACAGCTCAAGATGGAATTCGGATATAGGACGACAAAGGCAGGTATACGGACAGAATACCGGACAACACCGGATCTAGTGAGAGAGGCCACAATGCTCACAGGGGATTTGAACGTTGTTGTGGCGGAATGGATCGTTCAATACAAGATCAAAAATCCCTATAATTATCTGTTCAAGATTCGCGATGTGGACAGCACCTTCCGATACATGAATGAAGCAGTTGTTAGAGCCATAGTTGGAGACAGCACAGTCGATGAAGTCATAACGATCGGTAGATCAAGGATCGCACTTGAGGCCAAGTTAGAGCTTCAGAGGCTGTGTGATCTTTATACGATCGGCATCGAGGTCAATCAGCTCATCTTCCAGGACGTCAATCCTCCAGATCCCGTCAGGCCGTCATTCAATGAAGTGAATGAATCCCAACAGGAGAGGGAGAGAAAGATCAACGAAGCTTGGTCGGAATACAACCAGGAGATTCCCAAGGCCATGGGTGTTGCGGAGCAGATGATCAGGGGCGCAGAGGGATACGCGACAGAGAGGATAAACAATGCCCAGGGAGATGCCACACGATTCAGGGCAATCTACAGAGAATACTCTCGTGCCCCGTTGGTGACGCGAAAGCGGCTTTATCTCGAGGCTATCAATGAAGTCCTCCCAAAAGTCAACAAGAAGATCATCTTCGATAGAGGGCTGGAGAGTATCTTGCCCCTGTTGAACTTCGGGCAGGAGGTGAAAAATGATTAAACAAACCAGAACTGTGATTTTGGTTATCGTTGCCTTCGCCGTCCTCATCATCCTAGCAAATGCGATCTATGTTGTATCAGAAACAAACCAAGTCATTATTACACAATTCGGGGAACCTATCGGAGACGCTGTCACAGCCCCTGGGCTGCACATTAAGACACCTTTTATCCAAAAAGCCAACTATTTTGAGAAACGTTGGCTTGAATGGGACGGCGATGCCAATCAGATCGTCACCAAGGATAAAAAGTACATATGGGTTGACACCTATGCCCGCTGGGGAATCAGCAATCCCCTTGTCTTTTTCCAGAGAGTCCGTGATGAAAGAGGAGCACAATCCAGGTTAGATGATATCATAGATGGAGAAACCAGGAATGTCATCGCAAATTATGATTTGTTCGAGATCGTCCGTTCAACAAACAGAGAGTTTGCAGTCTCAGAAGAAGCAGCGGAGATACTGGACACGGCAGAAGCCGCACAAGAAGTCAAGACTGGCCGAGGAAAAATCACCCAGATCATCCTGGAAAAATCTTCGAAGATCACTCCTGAATTCGGGATTGAGCTCAGAGATGTACGGATAAAAAGAGTGAACTATGTGGATGAGGTCCAGAGAAAGGTTTTTGACCGTATGATCGCGGAAAGACAGAGAATAGCGGCAAAATACCGTTCTGAAGGAGATGGCAAGAGCGCTGAGATCCGAGGACAAAAAGAGCGGGAGCTGAAGATAATCCAGTCTGGAGCTTATAAAACGGCCCAAGAGATCAAGGGAAAAGCGGATGCTGAAGCGGTTAAAATCTATGCGGACGCCTACAATCTCGACCCAGAATTCTACCAATTCATGAAGACACTCGAAACCTATAGAAACATCATGGATAAAAATACCTGGTTGTTTCTTTCAACAGACTCCGAATTTCTCAAGTATCTCGACTCGACACGGAAGTAACGGATTTAACCGGCAAGAATTTGTTTGAGGCGGAACATGGAGATGTTGCCGCCGGTGAGGACATCCTTAAACTTGGGCCATATCATGTTGGCAACCATCTATCTCTGCATTCTCGTATCATCTTGCTAGGTACATGAGGGCTCTCATCAATTTAAACCCTTGGATAAAATTATCGCTCACAAACCGGACTGTCCTTGGATTCACCCGTTCCACCTGGGGGATGAATTCGGCCATATCTGCCAATTTATTCTTCTTACAGTTTATTCTAAAGACGATATCTTTATTCTAAAAACGATGTCAATTTGTGTTTATACGGGAAAAGAGCAGCCGTCCCACCAGTATGGAAGAACACCACTTTGTCTCCTTTTTTAATGGTGCCGTTATTGACAAGGTCAAACAGAGCTGTCATGGCCTTTCCTGTGTACACTGGGTCTAGGAAAATCCCCTCCTTGACAGAAACTTGGCGGATCGCATCCGAGACGTCTTTGGTGATGATCCCATACCCCTCTCCCAAATACTCATCCAAAACATGGATGTCTTCTTCCTTGTTCAAAGCGATGTCCACATCCAAGGCCTTTAACGTATCTTGAGCGATCGTGAAGACGTCCTGGCTGAACGTTTCTTTGTCCTCTGAGACGCTGATGCCTAAAATCTGGGTGTTGGGCGTGAGGGCCTTTGCCCCAACAGCCAGTCCAGCCTGCGTTCCTCCCGATCCTGTGGCGTGTACGATATAGTCCGGCTGGAAACCCATAGACTCCGTCTGTTCCAACATCTCTGCATAGGCTAAGGCATAGCTGATCGCACCTAAAGGTTTGTCCATAGAGCACGAGACCATAGACCCTCCGATAGGAGCAACATAGGGTGTGTGTCCCCACTCTTTGACTTCGAAAACCACCTCCTCCAGGATCTCGTCGACATCCTCCTGCTTGACGACCTTCCCCACTTCCGCCTCTCTGATCTTGATGTCTGCCTTAAGGATAAAATCCAACAGAAGATTCCCGTCATATTCCTCAGGAAGTTCATATGTTTTAAACAGCACTAATATGGGCGTTATTCCGAATTTCCTGGCAGCCGCAGCTGTCTGAAGACACCAGTTCGACTGTAAACTCGCCCAAGTGATGATGACATCCGCCCCTTTTTCAAGAACATCGTGAATGATGAATTCAAGCTTACGCGATTTATTACCGCCAAAGGCCAGTCCTGTCAGGTCATCCCGTTTCATGTATATATCCGGCCCGCCCAACTCTTTAGACAGGTTTTCTAATTTCTGAATGGGTGTCGGCAGATGAATGAGATCGACTCTTGGAAAGGCTTGAATTTTATCCTGGAAATCGGAAAGGGAATGGGTCAATTGGATCACCTCCGAAGACAAAGATTTTATATCAGATTTTTAATAGGCTTTCCAGGCTTTTTTGAGTTCTGTGATCTTACTTGAAGTAAAGTTGCGGATGCCGTCCCCGTAATAGTAAAAAATGGGAATGGTGATCAGGATGAAGATGGTCGAGCTGATGAGCCCGCCCACGGCAGAAAGAGCCAAGGAGGCCCAGATCTGGCGTCGGCCGGCCTCGACCTGGATCAATACCAAGGGGAGCATCCCTAGAACAGTCGTGCCTGTTGTCATGAAGATAGGCCGGAT
>JAGLRY010000130.1 GCA_023135995.1 Candidatus Aminicenantota bacterium
AGATCGGCTCGCCCGAAGGGTAAAGAATGCCGACATATCAAGAGAAATATGCAAGGAAAATGTGTTAAATGTCCTGCTTAAGCAAGTCCAGTATAACTTGTACATATGAAAAAATATAGATATTGGTGTTGGCATAATTTATGAATAATTCAGGCTAATTCCATAATAAAATCAATAAATATCCTGGATTCTGGATTTGAACTTTTGTATTCTATAAATGTGACGAAACGTGAAAGGATCCCCCCATTATTGCTTGGTTTCCTGGCGATCTTTTTCCAGATTGTCTTGCTGAGAGAGTTTTCCGCTTTTTTTTATGGCAATGAGATCACTTTCGGCATGGTCCTAGGATCGTGGCTTCTCTGGGGAGGACTGGGCAGCATTCTGGGTGAAAAAGCTGAGTATTCCACACGAAGATTTGCGCTAGTCTTTCAGTCTGTTCTCTTTCTTTTTCCCTTTTGCCTCCTCTGTCTGAGATTCTCTCGCTTTTGGCTGAATATCTTACCAGGAGAAATGGCAGGCATTTTCTCCATGTTGGTCTCAGCACTGGTGCTCACACTGTTTGTGAGCTTCCCATTAGGTGTACTCTTTGTATTTAACGTCAAGTATCTCAAGGGGGATATCGCCCAAACCTATTTCCTGGAGTCTGCAGGGGCATCGCTGGGTGCGATGATCATCCACTTTTTATTCATCCCGACCCTCTCCAACTGGCACATGACATCCATTCTCTGTATTCTTGGATTAATCCTTGTATTCGTCTCCATAAAAAAAGGAGCAAAGAAGCATTCTTTGGTATTCCTTGTCGCCTTTTTTGTGGCTTTTTTTGTGTTCGATCTTCCCAGTCAAAAGATCTTCTGGAAACCGTTCACACTCATCCAGAGCAAGGACTCGCGCTACGGCAAACTCCAGGCCATACAAACAGAGGAACAGATCTCACACTACAACAACAATCTTATGATCTTCTCTTACCCTGACTTGGCCGCATCTGAAGAATCTGTGCATTATGCCATGCTCCAATACCCGGAGGCAGAAAACATCCTGCTCATAGGAGGCGGCGTCGGAGGCAGCCTGGGGCAAGCCCTCAAATACCCCAGAACCTCCATCGATTATGTGGAACTCGACCCCGAGATCATCCGATTCTCGCTCAAACATCTCCCCCGATCCGAGAAAGACATGTTCCGGAATCCTCGCATCCAAGTCTTCTATCAGGATGGACGGGCCTATCTCACTCGCAGCACCCACACATATGACGTGATCATCCTGAATCTCCCTGAACCCGCTACAGCACAGATAAACCGCTTCTACACGAGGGAATTCTTTCTCATCGTCAAAAACAGGCTCACTGAAAAGGGCGTCTTTTCTTTCCGGGTCCCCTCGGCCGAAAACTACATCAGCTCCGAACTGCAGGACTTCCTATCCTCCCTCTTTTTCACAGTAAAGGGAGTATTCCCTAATGTCGCAATCGTACCGGGAAACACAAATGTGTTTCTCGCCTCGCGGCGCCCTCTCTCTCTGGAATATGGAGATATCGCAAAAACCATCGAAGACTTAGCCTTGGAGAACACTTACGTCATTCCTCAGCTCCTCATCGACAGGCTCTCGCCTTTACGGATCAGCCTTTTGAGAGAGACTGTATCGAACGGAAAAGGCAAAATCAACCGAGATCTTGCACCCATCAGCTATTTTTACAGCTCTGTCCTTTGGAGCTCTCAGTTTGGGGGAAGAGAAGCCAAATTTTTCGGCACCCTATCCCGACTAAGCCCTTTTTGGCTGCTCGACCTCCCCTTGATCCTGTGTGTTCTGCTCCTGCTCTTCCTCGGCCTGCAAAAGAAAAAAGTATATTTTTATCTGACTCCCCTAGCTGTTTTGGGATTTACCACCATCGTCACCGAGATTCTGCTGATTTTTTCCTTCCAGACATTTTATGGATACCTATACCAGAGAATCGCGCTTCTTTTTGCTGCGTTCATGATCGGACTCAGCACGGGATCTTTTTTTGGAAAAAGGAGGGAAACAATCCGATTTGAACGGATTCTTCTCATCCAGTCCGGATTTATTGTCCTGCTCTTTGTCTGTTTTTTCCTGTTAAAACTCCCACCTCCGGAAATCCTGTTTTTTGTTATCCTTTTCTGCCTGGGATTTCTAGGGGGTGATCTCTTTATCGTTTCCAATCGGCTCTACATCAAAGAAAAGCAAAATTATGGGATGGGATATGGCTTGGACTTGGTGGGCTCATTTGCGGGCGCCATAATCGTGTCTTCAGTAATTTTTCCTCTTGTTGGGCTCTTGCCTCTTCTCAAATACCTCATCCTCCTAAACTCGTTCTGTCTCCTCTTCCTATTCTGGGGACTAATATCTCGAGAAATTTAGCCTGAACTATTCATAAAAAATGTCGATACTTTGTTCAACAAAAGCAATATCAATCATTACCATTATTCTTCCCGTGAATCACCTTGATATTTCCGTTTTCAATGTGCTTTCTATTCATTATCGACATTTTTTACCTTTCAG
>JAGLRY010000131.1 GCA_023135995.1 Candidatus Aminicenantota bacterium
ACAGCTGCATCCTTTGCGCCTTGCATCCATTAATGTTAGGGTGGGGTGGGTTGGCCTCGACTCGTGAATAATCCAGGTAAGAAATCAAACGTTTTCATAAAAGGGGCAACTCCGTTTTATGTAGGGTCCATTCCCCGAATGGACCGCTTGGGAAACGGTCCCTACATTTAAAATAGGGAGAGCCCCACGGCTATCCCGTTTTTGGTTTTCGATATCGCCAAATGGGGCATTCCATTGTAAATAATTCCTTTTTGGCAATATGGCTTGACAGGTATAGGCAATTATGTTTTACTGTCTAGTTTTATATAATTTATATTATTTGACCTTCACATAATAGGAAGAATACATAACCGAAAGATCGGCTCACATGAGAGTCAATATCTCAAAAAAACAAACCAGAGGCCCTTTTGTCCTCAAGGTCGAAGAATTGAGCGGACAAAATCTTATGGTCTGCTACCAATGCGGCAAATGTTCTGCTGGATGTCCCGCTGTCTCGGAAATGGATATTCTCCCCAACATGATCATCCGCTTTGCCCAGTTAGGCTTTAAGGATGAGCTTCTCAAGTCCAAGGCTATCTGGGTGTGCGCCTCGTGTTTAACCTGCAATTCCCGTTGTCCTAAGGGAATCAACATCGCCGAAGTGATCGAAGCCATCCGGCAGATCCTTCTCCGCAAACGTGAGGATCATGTCAAAGTCGAAAAACTCACGGATAAAGAGAAAGGTGATGTTCCCCCCATTGCCTTGGTAAGCAATTTTCGAAAATTCACATCATAAATGTTGTCATGATTCACAATTCTTGCAACTTCAATACATTAAGGAATCATCATAATGAAATTAAGCTACTTTCCTGGGTGTACGTTAAAAAACCACGCAAAAAACTTTGAAGATTCAGCCATATGTGCTCTCGATAAACTTGGAGTCGAAGTCCAAGAACTTCACCGCTGGAATTGCTGCGGTACCGTCTTTTCTCTTGCCACTGATGACTTGATCCATCATGTGGCCCCCATCCGGAACCTCATCCGGGTCAAAGAACAAGACTCCGACAGAGTGATGACCTTGTGTGCCATGTGTTACAACACACTCAAAAGAGCGAACGAACGGATGAAGAACGATCCCGAAAGCCTCGAAAGGATCAACGACTTCATGTACAGAGAAGATGTCGACTACGAGGGCGATGTCTCTGTTTTTCATCTGCTCGAGTTCCTCAAGGATGAAGTCACATTCGAGAATTTAGCCGATAAAGTTGTCAAACCCATAAAGAACTTCAAGATCTCCAGCTACTACGGCTGCCTTTTGGTTCGTCCGAGAGAGATCGGGTTTGATGACGAGGAAAATCCCATAATACTAGATAATCTGATGCAAGCTTTGGGTGCGGATCCGGTAGACTTTCCGTACAAAACGGAATGTTGTGCCGCCTACCAAACTGTTGACAAACCAGAGATCGTTGCGGACAGAACCTACCAGATCCTCACTTCAGCTCAAGAGCAAGGAGCCGAAGTCGTTGTCGTGAGTTGTCCCCTCTGCGCTTTTAACCTGGACACAAGACAGAAAGAAACCGTCCAAAAGTATCCTGAATTCAAAAACATCCCAATCCTCTACTTCACTCAGATCCTCGCTATAGCCCTGGGTTGTCCGGAAGAATCTCTAAGATTAGACCTTCACTACATCGATCCAAAGCCCATCTTGAAAGAAAAAAAATTAATCTGAGGTCCCAATGGTATACTTCGGCGATTTAAAACCAAAAAAGGGAAAGATTCACATCAACAAAGACAGGTGTAAGGGATGCGCATTTTGTGTGGAATACTGCCCGGAAGACGTCCTCGAACTGTCTGAAGAATTTAATGCTAAGGGTTATCACCCCCCCTTCGTCAAGCACGAGGACAAATGTCTGTACTGTCAACTCTGTGAGACGATATGCCCTGAATACGCCATATTTGTAACCCTCAAGAAGGAGGAAGAACGTGAAAAAGACGAAAGCAGACCCTAAGGGAGTCTTGACCGGAGCTCATTATATGGATGGAGACCACGCTCTTGCCGAAGGAGCTCTGGCAGGTGGATGCCGCTTCTTTGCTGGATATCCTATAACCCCATCCACAGAAACCGCGGAGAGATTCTCATCAAGAATTCCCTACGTAGGAGGAGTTTTTATCCAGATGGAAGATGAGCTCGCTTCCATGGCTGCCCTGATCGGTGCTTCATGGGGAGGGAAAAAACCCATGACCGTAACCTCGGGCCCTGGTTTCTCCCTAATGATGGAGAACCTGGGATTGGCAGTGATGATGGAAACTCCGCTTGTCATCGCCAACGTCCAGAGAGGTGGCCCCTCCACCGGACTCCCTACCCTGACCGGGCAACAGGATATGATGCAGGCGAAATATGGATCCCACGGCGACTATGAGATCATCGCCCTCTCGCCCGACTCCCCTCAAGAGTGTTTTGATCT
>JAGLRY010000132.1 GCA_023135995.1 Candidatus Aminicenantota bacterium
ATCTTTAAGTTTCATCTCATCAAAGGATTCACGGAAATTTCCAAGATTCTGAGAAATTTCTTCAACAAAATCCTTTTTCATTTCCGGGAAAATGCCAAACCCGCTGAGAAATCCCCCGATCAATTTTTTATTGGAAACAATGGGGACGGAAAACATGATCAATCCGAGGGGGCAATTTGTTATGTATCCTTCGCCCCAACGAAAGGCCTCTTCAACGGCCTTTAACATCTTTAGCCGACAGGTTTGTCTCAAAACGCTGTCCTCATTTTCCAGCAATTCTTCACATAATGTGCACCTGGTCCCGAAGTAAACAATTTCTCCACGCAAATTGATGAGAACAAGCGGTAATTCCGTTCTCGTCATGTACTTATCCGAAAGCATTTTAAATTTTGTTTGGGAGACAAATTTTTTAAACGGCATTATATAAATATTAGCATGATCCTACAAAAAATAACATTAAAATGTTATACTTAAGAGGTCAAATGATGATAAATTAAGGGAAACAGGAATGGAAATTCTGAAAGATATTGCCAGAACCTTAGAAAATGGAGACTCTGCGGGTGTGAAAGAACTCCTGAGGGAAGCGCTCTCTCTGGATATACCCCCCCCTGAAGTAATCCTGAATACAGGTTTAATCAAAGGAATGGAAGTCATCGGTAAAAAATTCAAAGAGAATGAGATCTTCATTCCTGAGATGTCTGCTCAACCATGAGAGATAAGCATTGTGTGAGTTGTGAAAAGCATAGACATTTTTTATGAATAGTTCAGGTTTAAAAGGAATAGATATGTCTGAAGATGTATACCGGAGCCCAAAAAAAAGAGGGAAGATCACCGTATTCCTCTCCGGAAGGGGATCGAACTTTGTGGCCATTCACGACAAGATCCGGGCGGGGAAGATCAACGCGGATATCGACCTGGTTTTCAGTAACAAAAAAGAGGCCCCAGGATTGAAAATCGCTCAGGAGAGCAACCTCCAAACCCTGTCTCTCAATCCCAAAGATTTTGCATCGCGAGAGGATTATGACCGAAAGATCGTTGAAGAGATTCAAAAACGGGACATCGACCTCATATGCCTGGCCGGATACATGCGAATTTTGACCCCCTTATTCTGCGAAGCGCTCAGAAACAAGATCATCAATATTCATCCCGCTTTGCTGCCTTCTTTTCCTGGACTTCATGTTCAGCAAAAGGCGATCGATTGGGGAGTCAGATATTCGGGGGCCACTGTCCATTTTGTCACTCCTGAAGTGGATATGGGGCCGATCATCATTCAGGCCGTCGTTCCAGTGCTCCAGGATGACACTGAGGATACGCTCAGCGAAAGGATCTTAAAGGAAGAGCACAAAATCTATCCCGAAGCGGTCAGATTGTACTTCGAAGGGATGCTGGAAGTCCGCGACCGGCGCGTATTCATCCTATAGGCATCCATCAGAATCCCATCCCTCGAGCCCCATGATATGGCCGCTAGAGTTTTGGGGGTTTGAGTTTCGGAGGTTTGTTGAAGAGCTCTTTGTATATTTCCGGATAAGTGTCCTTTGCCCCGATAAGGAGAAAGGTCAAGGGCATGACCTCTTTGGCCTTCTGGCTCATTCGACTCACGATTTGGCGGATATCCCACTGGGCTGTCGTATCCTCTCTGAGCCTCGCCATATGATATAACTCCCTGGCATTGACTTTCATCAGGACGCGTCGTCTGTGAGCATTGGTGAGCACATATTCTACACCTGTTTTCAGGGAATCTCCCAGTGTCCTGTAGCACTCTTCCGTTTGATCGATGACAGCCAGAAAATCCCTGTCAGCTCCGATATCTCTGATGGAAGGGGGCAGGGTGACACCCAGACGCAGGTTATAGGGTTGCGCAGTCAAAGTGGCCATCCGATGTCTTTTGAGTTGGGCAAAACATGTCGCGGATATCACCAAATCAAACGTCAGGTCGACGTACTCGAACTCCCTAAGAACCGCATCAAAAAATTCCATGTGTTCGAACGCGGTCTTGCAGAGATGATTTTTCTGTTCTGTCTCTAAGGCTTCTGCCTTCACGAGACACTCTTCATACGGAGATTTCGAAGAGGTATGGAGGAGTGCCGCTATAAGCTTCATATCACCATCAGGGGTGTGATCAACCAGTTGAACACATTCTCCCCCTCCCCCTTCTATCCCTTTTTTTCCTTTTCCATGGTCTTGTCCATTGTGTTCAATGGACAGAGGATCTACTGTCCTCTCGAGATTTTCATATGTTTTGGCATCATAATCATTGGATTCCGTAAAAAGTAGAATCGAAGGCGCAACGGCTTTTGCGAGCGTATATATCTTCTGGTTGAGTTCCCTTATCTCGGCCAGATCCTTGGAGGCAAAGCGGCGGATGAGAAATTCCAAGTTTCTTGCGTTAGCGGTCATTCCCAACTGGCCCAGAGTTGCTAGACTCACACAATATCGGGCATCCTCCTTGGCCCAGCCAGTCAGAGTCGAATGCATCTTGGGATTGGTCGCAAGTGTAAGGAACCTTTCAAAAAAATAGGGTTTGAGTTTTTTATAGAGATCATGGTATAGGTCGTTCTGGGCCTTGATGACCGCTAGAAAGATCTTCTGCTTCCCCGCCTGCTTTATCTCCTCGGGCAGGAGAAAGCCATCCTCCAGTTTGACATAGCGTTGGGATTTCTCCGTGTAAGAGCAGAGGCGGAACTTTTCGATCTCCTCGATGGCCAGACGGCTGACGCCGATCAGATCAAAATTGAAGACCGCGTGTTCCGCCACAGAATGGTGTCCCATTTTAAAGATGATGGTTTTGTTCGACCGCCTGGCTCTCTCAACCTCTGTTCTGGCCACGGCTCTCAATATGTCTACAGAGCGAGGGTCCCGTGAAATACGCGCATAAGCGGCGGATATGGTCTCGGGTGTGACATTCTGCAGGGACGGACTGTTTTTTTTTAGTTCATCGATGACGGAACTGTCGACGTTGTATCCTGCGAGTATCACTTTCATGGTTTTTCCTACAATAAAAGACATCGCAGAGATTTGTCAATCATTATGGTCGGCATCCCTAAAACCGTGATGGCATCATGGTTTGATTTTCCTCTTTTTAGGTTTGCCGGGAATTCCAGGCTCTGTCATTTTCCTGGGGTCAAGAATAGCCATTATGCTCTCTTTATCTAGGTCGCCTCTGGTCTCCAGGACTTCAATCAAGCTCTTTCCCTCTCTGAGAGCTTGGCTGGCCACTTCAGCAGAGCGGAGATATCCGATATGGGGGGAAAGGGCGGTCACGATCCCCAGACTCTGCTGGGCATATTCACGACAGCGCTCGCTATCCACCGCAATACCTTGGATGCAACGCGACCTTACCTCTTTCAGGGCATTGGCAAGGATTGAGATCATGAAGTCGAGGTTAAAGGCGATGACAGGCATCATCACATTGAGCTCCAGCTGCCCGGCCTGAGCGGCTCCGCTGACAACCAGGTCGCTACCGAAAACCTGATAGCACACCATGTTCAGCATTTCCAGCATGGAAGGGTTGACTTTCCCAGGCATCATGGAAGAACCCGGAGCGACAGCAGGCAGGGTGATCTCTGCCAGACCTGTTTTCGGACCCGAGGAGAGGAGACGGAGGTCATTGGCAATCCGGTTCAACTCGATAGCCAGGTTTCTCAGCCCCGCAGACACCTCTGTCATGGGCCGCATGCTCTGCATGACTTCTCTGAGGTCATCTGCGGGGACAAGAGGCAATCCCGTCTGTTCGGAGAGACGGTTCGCCATCAAACCAGCATATTCCGGTACCGTGTTTAACCCTGTCCCCACAGCACTCCCCCCGATCCCCACGGCATAAAGGGAGCGTTCGGCAGAATCAAAAAAGATCTGCGCCTGGGATAATGTCTTTGCGTAGGCTCTGAATTCCTGGCCCAACCGGATGGGAGCAGCATCCTGCAGATGAGTTCTGCCCGATTTGATGATACCGTCAAACTCATCAGCCTTTGCGTCAAGGGTCTCCTCCATCTCCTTCAGGGCTGGATAGAGATCCTCCTTGAGACGAGCCAGCACTGCCAATCGCATAGCTGTGGGAAAAACATCGTTTGTGCTCTGCCCCATATTGACGTGGTCATTGGGATGGACAATTGCATACTCGCCCTTTGATCCTCCCAGCATCTCTTCCGCCCTATTGGCGATCACTTCGTTGCAGTTCATGTGAAAGGAGGTACCAGCTCCCATCTGAAAGACATCCACGATGAACTGGTCCTCCCATTTTCCCTCCAGAATCTCGAGACAAGTTTTCTCTATTGCCTCGGCTTTTTTGTCTTCGAGCTGTCCTAATTCCCGATGAACGGATGCTGCAGCGCGTTTGATCTGCGCAACGGCTCTGACCATGCTGGACGGATTTTTCAGGCCGCTGATCGGAAAATTTATTGAAGCCCTGAGCGATTGGATCCCATAATATGCGTCTTCGGGCACATAGAGTTCCCCAAGAGAATCTTTTTCTTTGCGTGTCTTTTGCGTCATCGAAAACCTCCCCTATGAATTAACCTGGATTATTCACGAGT
>JAGLRY010000133.1 GCA_023135995.1 Candidatus Aminicenantota bacterium
ATCTACCGCAAATCCTTTGCAACAAAGCTTATACGGTGAGATCGACTCGCCTGAAAGGTAAAAAATATCTATTATAAATAGAAAGCACATTGAAAACGGTATTGTCAAGGTGATTTACTGGAAGAATAATGGTAATGATTGATATCGCTTTTGTTGAACAAAGTATCGACATTTTTTATGAATATTTCAGGTTTATAGGATTTAACCGAAAAGATGAAGAGCTTTCGGTGTTGTCCATCATTTTAGAGCAGTCCCTCACCAACGTCAAATGCAAGGCATTCACGGTGGGATGTATTTCCAAATCCATGATGAATGACATTCCGAGTGCTCCAATTGGTGATTTCGAAAACACTCTCAGTTTCCCCAGCGAGGAAACTTCGCTCGGTTCCGGGCTTCCCTCACATCTCCTCCTAAGAGATGTGCCATGCCCGTCCAGCCCTTCACACGGTTTTCTCCACCACACAATCTGAGCACTCAATAAAGTTTATAAGAATCAATACCATCACGAATTTGGAAGTGCTAACTTCACGGTGGTGCGTCTTGACAATCTCAGTCGCGGAAACTATTGTAAAAAGTCCATCTTTTGACCAGAGAGGGAATCCGATGCATGAATACGAAGCTCTCATCGTTGGCGCGGGCGGAGCAGGGCTGTATGCGGCCCTCGAAGCCAGCAAAACAGGGAAGACCGCTGTGTTGTCTAAGCTTTTTCCCATCAGGTCCCACACTGGCGCAGCACAGGGTGGGATAGGGGCTGCCCTAGGGAACCTTGAAGAGGATAAGCCCGAATGGCATGCCTTTGACACTGTCAAGGGGGGGGATTATCTCACGGACCAGAATGCAGCCATCCTTCTCTCTGAAGACGCTATCCAAGCTGTTTACGAGCTTGAAAACAAGGGCCTGCCCTTCAGCCGAACTCCTGAGGGGCTCATCGACCAGAGGAGGTTTGGCGGGCATACGCGGAACTTCGGTGAGGCACCGGTCCGGCGCGCCTGTTACGCTGCGGACCGAACCGGCCATATGATCCTTCAAACTCTCTACCAGCAGTGCATCAAAAACGATGTGGTTTTCTTCGATGAATATTATGTCTTGGATGTTGTTATGGAGGGACAGCGATGCAGTGGATTAGTCACAGTGAACTTTTCGACTGGAGAAATCCACATCTTTAAGGCCAAGGCGGTGCTGTTTGCGACAGGAGGTTTCGGTCGCATGTTTCGCATCACGTCCAATGCTTACGCCAACACGGGTGATGGCCAAGCTTTATTGATCAATCGTGGTGTTCCTCTCGAAGACCTGGAATTTTACCAGTTCCATCCCACGGGAATTCGCGGATTGGGCATCCTCATCACAGAAGGAGTCCGGGGAGAGGGAGGAATTTTGCGAAACGCCAAGGGAGAACGTTTCATGGAGAGGTATGCGCCCACGCTGCTGGATTTGGCTCCCCGGGATATGATCGCCAGGGCCATTCACTCTGAGATCCAAGAATTGAGGGGCATCAAAGGGGATGGCTCGGTTGACGATTTCATCTATCTGGATGCGACTCACCTCGGAAAGGAAAAGATAGAGGCGAAACTGCCTGACATTGCTGAATTTTCCCGCACATACCTGGGCGTCGACCCGGCAGACAAACCCATGCCCGTCCATCCCACAGCCCACTATGCCATGGGAGGTATCCCCACAGACCTCATCGGAAGAGTCATCTTCAACAGCCAGGGCACCACATACGAAGGGCTGTATGCAGCTGGGGAATGTGCGTGCGTATCTGTGCATGGTGCGAACAGACTCGGCACTAACAGCCTCGTCGAGTTGATCGTCTACGGCCGTCGTGCAGGACAACACATGGCTCAGTACGTAAAGGGCGCGGATTTTGGGATTGTCCCCCCTGACGTTGGGGAACCGGCACGCGCCAGGCTCGCCGAACTCCAAAGTCAAAGGAATGGTCCCGACCCGGAATCTCTGCGCCAAGAGATGCAGCGTGTGATGATGGAAAACGTGGGGATATACCGCAATGGGGAAAACATGGCAAAGGCAAAGAATACTTTAGGAGAAATGCGACAGGTCTACACACAAATAAAGGCCAACGATCCCAGCAAGGCCTTCAACACACAAGTGCTCGAGATCCTGGAATTGGGTCATCTCTTGGACTTGGCATACATGATGACCGCCTGCGCTTTAAACAGACAGGAAAGCCGTGGCGCCCATGCAAGGGAGGACTATCCGGAAAGAGATGACAAAAACTGGCTCAAGCATACTCTGGCTTGGCTGGAGGATGGAAAGATCAGACTGGATTATAAAAATGTCGACATCTCCCGGTGGGCACCCAAACCCCGGAAATATTGATGGAGAGGGACGATGAAAATTACAGTGGAAATCCAACGGTTCAATCCTGAGTCCGATAGTAAATCCTACACCCAAAAATATAAGGTCGACGCAGAACCTACGGATAGGCTGCTCACAGTTCTTTTGGATATCAAAGGAACGCAAGACCCCACTCTAGGGATCCGCAAAAGCTGTGCCCACGGCGTGTGTGGCTCGGATGCCATGGTCATCAACGGGAAGGAGCGCCTGGCCTGTAAGACTCTCATAAAGGATGTTGCCCAGGGAGAAGGCGCCGTCATTCGTGTGGAACCCCTGCGCAACCTGCCCATCCAGAGGGATCTCATGGTCGATCAGCACAAGTTTTTCAAAAATTACATGCATGTGAAACCGTATTTTATGAGCTCCGAGGAGCCGAAAGAGAAGGAATTCCGGCAAACCCCGGATGAAAGACAAAAATTCGAAGAGGGAACAAAGTGTATTCTCTGTGTGTCCTGTTATTCGGCATGCCCTGTCATCCAGGAAGTCAATCCCAATTTTTTAGGTCCTGCCGCTATTGTTCAGGCCGCAAGATTTAACGATGACAGCCGTGATGAAGGATTTGAAGAACGTCTCCTCCAGCTGGACTATCCCGACGGGATCTGGCCTTGTGAAAGCCGTTTCGAGTGTACGCGCGTCTGCCCCCGGGGAATCAAGATCACAAAAACCATCAACCTCACCAAACGCAAGATCCAACAACACAAAAGTTAGCCTTTCATCACACCCACAGGAACCACGCGGACAACACGCTTTCCGATGCCAAGCTCATGGGACACCTTAACGACCTCATCGACGTCTTTGTAAGCTTGGGCAGCTTCCTCGGCTACCCCCCTCCAACTGGTGGATTGGAGCTCAATACCTTTTTCCGCAAGGTCTTGCTTGATCTGTTCCCCTCGGAATCGTCGGCGAGCCTCATGCCTGGACATCATCCGTCCTGCTCCATGGGCTGTGGAACCAAAACTCAACTGTTCGGCCTGTCGAGTCCCCGCCAGAACATAGGATGCAGTCCCCATGCTGCCCGGTATGATGACCGGTTGGCCCACTGAACGGTACACTTCCGGGATCTCCTTACGGCCGGGACCGAAACTCCGGGTTGCGCCCTTTCGGTGGATACACACCTCTTTTTCTTCACCATTTATGTCATGTTTCTCGAATTTAGCCACATTATGACAGACATCATAGACCTGGTCCATGCCTTCAGAACTCCCCATAATTTTTTTAAAAACATCCCGGACCCAATGGGCGATCACCTGCCTGTTAGCAAAGGCAAAATTCACCGCAGCACTCATGGACTTGTAGTACTGCTGTCCCATCTCTGACCGGATGGGTGCATTTATGAGCTCTCTGTCTGGCAATCCGGATGTTCCGAACCTGTTCTCCATGGCCTGTATGTAATCGGAAGCGACCTGATGGCCGAGCCCCCGGCTCCCACAATGGATCATGACCAGGATCTGCCCCAGAGAGTGAATCCCGAAGACTCCGGCGATCTCGGGATCATAGATCTCATCAACTTTTTGTATCTCCAAGAAATGGTTTCCCGCACCCAGGGTGCCCAACTGAGGAACGCCTCTATCGATCGCCCGTTTTGACAGATAGCTGGGATCTGCACTCTTCATCCGTCCGTATTCTTCCGTTCTCTCAAGGTCCATACGTGTTCCATACCCATTTTCCACGGCCCATTCCGCCCCTTTCAGGCAGACCTCCTCGAGGACTCTCCGGCTGAGACGGAGTTTTCCCCCTTTCCCCACCCCGGCTGGCACCGACCGAAAGATCTGTGCAAGAAGCCCTGTCCTTTTTGCTTCCACATCTTTTTCCATAAAATCTGTTTTCAGGAGTCTGACCCCGCAGTTGATATCATAGCCTACACCCCCGGGAGAGATGATCCCTTCATCGAGGTCAAAAGCCGCCACACCCCCTATGGGAAAACCATAACCCTGGTGGCCGTCAGGCATGACGTACGCCATTTTCTGGATCCCTGGCAAACAGGCCACATTCTGGGCCTGCTCGAGGGTTCGGTCGCGTTTGATGCTCTCCAGAAGCTTGGATGAGGTATAGATCACAGTGGGAACATTCATATTCCCATGTTTCAAGATCTGGTAAGTGTATGCATTGATCCTTTTCAATTCCATCCCATCACCTCAAACATCCACCACAACTTGTACCATGAAGCGATCGTTGGTGTGGATTTCCATCTCATTGTAAGTTATGGCTTTTACGTCGCCGTGCGGTCTATATTGTTTCTCATTTATGTCGCCAAGAAATTGGGCATCGAGCACGAATATGTCCGCTTCCCTCTGGATCTTCATCTTTTCCACAGAGTGGAGAAGAAACATTCGGGAATCCAACAGGTACAGGATCTCCTCCAAAAAATTCACGAGGAGCTGTTCGAGATCTCGTCCTTCGACCCTGACCGGTTGTTGGATCTTTCTCCCGATCTTCTCCCTGTCCCACATGAGAGAAACCGTGGCATAGACCGCATTGATAAAAACCTCTTCCAGGCTATGTCCGAATGCTTGAAACTTCGCATCCGCGGTGTGCTCCAAAAACTGATATTTTTTTTTCTGATCCTGTGACACTAGAAAATTCCTGCTATCGGATGGCCGCAGTGTGAGCACTTTGAATCTGCGATCTTGCTCTTGGTTATGTAAAACCCAGTCCTTTGAATGAGAGACAGACCGCAATTGGGACAGCGGGTGTCCTCTGACTCGCCCAGGACATTGCCGATGTAGATGTAATGCAGGCCTTCCTTCTTTCCTATGGAATAGGCTTTGCGCAGAGTTTCCACAGGGGTAGCGAATGTTCCTGTAAAGTTATAATCCGGATGGAAGCGGCTGATATGCCAGGGAATGTCCGGGTCTACATCGACGATGAACCGAGCGATCTCTATCAATTCTTTGTCCGAATCATTCTGGCCAGGGATGATCAAGGTGGTGACCTCCACCCAAATACCGAGAGTTTTCATCAGTCGAATGGATGCACAAACCGGCTCCAGATGAGCCTTGCACATCTTTTTGTAGAACTCTTCATTAAAAGACTTGAGGTCAACGTTACAGGCATCAAGATAAGGATTTATGGTTTCGAGAGCCTCAGGGGTCATATAACCATTTGTCACAAATGAGTTCCCAAGACCTTCTTGCTTGGCCAGCTTAGCCGTGTCATAGGCGAACTCAAAGAATATAGTTGGCTCTGTGTAGGTATAAGAAATGCTCTGACATCCTTGATTTTTGGCCGCTCTCACCACATCCTCGGGGGAAAAAGAATCACTGGAGGGCGCATTTCCCTTTCGCTTTGATTTTTGGGAGATCTGCCAGTTTTGGCAGAATGGACACTGAAAATTGCAACCGATCGTTGCGACAGAAAAGGCGGTTGAGCCGGGCAAATAATGGTACAGTGGCTTTTTTTCTATGGGGTCCACATGGGCGGCGATCACGTCTCCATAGACATGGGTAAAGAGCTTGCCCTCCCTGTTTTGCCGTACGCCACAGATGCCATACTTTTCGGGAACGATCTCGCAGCGAAAACTGCACAGGTCACAGATCAAGCGCTGTTCTCCCAAAGAGCGGTAGAGCATAGCCTCTTTTAGCATACGCCCTATCCCCTCACTTCGTAGATCTCAATTAGGTTTCCCTCCGGGTCTTTGACAAAATAGATCATACGGCCTGCATGCTCGATCTCCATGACCGGGACGCTTTTCTGTTTGAGACCTTGAACGAACTGTTCCTTATCCTCCACACCCATGCCCCAATGATTGTACCCAACAGTGGTCCATTCTCTTTTGTGCGTTTGAAGATCGGTGAGGGAAAAGACCTCGAGGACCACAGAGCCATGCTTGAGCTTTGTGAGATAACATGGAGAAGAGATACTGAATATCTGGTCCACAAGGTCAGCCGGGAGAAGTCGTGTCTCTCCTTCTTCAAACCCTAAGCTCTCGGTATAGAACTTTTTGAGTTTTTCAGGGTTTTTTGACAGAATCCCGAAATGATGGCAAAAAGTGTTCATGGGCCCTTCCGTTTAACAGGATCGCTCATAAACCAATTTACCAGAAAATGGGCTTTAATGGTAGCCATACTGAATCCCTGTAAGGTTCCAAATCCGCGATGGCATGAATCACATTATTCAACAGGCCTTGGGAAACGTTTTTTGGTTCAGCTTAGCTTGGAGGATTCGAAAAAGGGGCAGAGATGGTTTAAAGGGCATTCAGAGCACTTGGGCTTCCGCGCCTGACAGACCTGCCTGCCGTAATTCACAAGCATGTAATTAAAATCGAGCCAGTCTTCCCTGGGAACAATGTGCAGTAGATCCTGCTCGATCTTGTCGGGATTCTTTTCCCTGCTCAGCCCTAATCGTCCCGAAAGCCGTTTGACATGCGTGTCCACGGCAATCCCCTCAGACTTCTGATATCCGCTGGAGAGCACGATGTTCGCTGTTTTTCTCGCCACACCTGGAAGGGTGATAAGATCTGCCATGTTATCCGGGACTTTGCCCGAAAACTCCTCAACGATCTGAGTGGCTGCTCCAATGATATTTTTGGCCTTGTTCCGAAAAAATCCTGTAGAGCGAATCTCCTCCTCCAATTGCCCTTGATCCGCCCAGGCAAATTCCTCAGCGGACTTATACTTCTGGAAGAGCATGGGTGTGATCTGATTAACTCTCTCATCCGTACATTGGGCAGAGAGGATTGTTGCGACAAGAATTTGTAAGGGGTTCCGGAATGTCAGAGCTGTACGGCTCTTCGGATAAGTCTTATGCAAAATCCGGATGATCTCTTTGATACGCTTCTCTACATTTTCCATCGCATGACCTCTTCAAGCAGGGATCTCTCGAGAGAAAACCTCTCTAGGCACCCAGGTCTTTACGGAGCTGAATAAAACGGAGAATATCCGTACGGCAGATGATCCCCGCCACTCTATCGCCATCCATCACAGGGACTTGATGAATCTCTTTTGCGGTCAGACTATTCAGGATAGCGCTGCCATCAGAATCAAGGGAAACAGCTTCCAATTTATCACGTGGCGTCATGATCTCGGCCACAGGAGTTTCTGCCCATTTCTCACGAGGGACAGTTTTCACATCCTCCAAACAGACGATCCCCTTGAGAACACCTTCATCCTGGACGAGGAACACTCGTTCTTTCTGCCGCAGGATGTATGCATCGACCAGGTCCTGGACGAGCAGTGTGCTGGGAACCGCATGGAAGTCCTTGGTCATCAATTCGCTTGCACTCACACCTTTGAGCAGGGACTCAACCATAACTCGCTGGTATCCTCTGACCGCAGCGCTGTGGAGAAACCAACCGACAAAGACCAACCAAAAGCCTGAAAGGCTACCCCTTAGGATTTGAAGAATTCCGATAAAAATCAGAAAAAAAGCAAAACCCTGGCCCACCCGGGATGCGATCTGTGTCGCCTTTCTCAGATCTCCGGTGACCTTCCAGATGATGGACCGCAGGACTCTTCCGCCATCCATGGGAAAGCCAGGAAGGAGATTAAATACAGCCAGGATAATGTTGATCATGGCTAAATAGGAAACAACAGCGCCAAGGGGTTCACTCATTCCTTTCAGAAAAAAAGAGAGAACGAACGCCACAACACCAATAGCAAAACTCGTCAAGGGGCCCACCAAAGCCATGAAGAATTCTTGCACCGGTTGTTTGGGCTCTTCGCTGATCTGCGCCACACCCCCCAGAATGAAAAGAGTGATGCTTTTGACCTTCTCTCCCTGGGCTATGGCGACAAGCGAGTGGGACAGCTCGTGGATCAGCACAGAGGCAAATATCAGCAAGCTTGTCATCAGCCCGATCAGCCAGTGCTGGAAAGGGGGCCAATCGGGAAACCTCTCGGGAAAATAGGACGAAGCCAAGGACCAGGTAAAAAGGATCAGAATGACGAACCAGCTGGAGTCGATACGGATCTCTATGCCCACGATCCTCCCCACGCGCCATGAATGCTTCATCTCGCTTTCCTTACCCAATACGGATCATTTTCTCAATGGCCCCTCTTGCCCTCTGGCTTATTTCATCGGGCACATCGACCTTGAACACCATTTCCCTGAGCGATCGCAACACTTTAGGCAAGTCAATTTTTTTCATGTTCGAGCAGATGGCATGATCTCGAACGGGAACAAAATGGGTCTTTGGGTTGAGCTTATTGAGGCGGTGGATGATCCCCTCCTCGGTTCCCAGAATGACATCTTTTTTATCCGTGACTAGCGCTTCCTTGACCATTTTTCCGGTGGATAACACCTTGTCGGCCAGGTCGATGACTTCCGGGCGACACTCGGGGTGCACCCACACCTCGGCGTCTGGGAAGAGGTCTCGTTTGTCCTGGACATGCCTGGCTCGAAAGTTGTGGTGCACATAACAGTATCCATCCCAAGGGATGACTTTTTTATCCGTAAAACGGGCAACGTAAGCGGCAAGATTCTTGTCCGGTACAAAAAGGATCGTATCATCCTGGATGGATTCTACCACTTTGAGAGCGTTGGAGGATGTGCAACAGATATCACACTCGGCCTTGACTTCTGCGGATGTGTTGACATAACAGACTACTTTTTTTCCTGGGTATTCCTCCTTCCAATGTCTCAGTTCCTCAGCGGTGATCATGTCTGCCATGGGACAACCGGCTTGGATGTCGGGAATGAGGACAGTCTTATCTGGAGCCAAGATCGCCGCCGTCTCTGCCATGAAATGGACTCCACAGAAGACGATGACATCACAGTCCAGCTTTGCGGCTTCACGGCTCAACTGCAGGGAATCGCCGACAAAATCAGCGATGTCCTGCACATCCGGTATTTGGTAATTATGGGCTATGACGACTGCTTTCCGCTTGTCCTTCAACCGTTCGATTTCGTCTACAATCTTTCTCTTTTCCACTTTTTCTTACCTCTCATGCCTATTTGCCTGGATTATTCACGAGTCGAGGCCAACCCACCCCACCCTTACATAAAGGTTGAGGCAGTGGCCCACGAA
>JAGLRY010000134.1 GCA_023135995.1 Candidatus Aminicenantota bacterium
ATTGGTTTGCCGGGAGAATAAAGTATCTTATTGAAATTGCTTTAGTCGTATTAAGTATCGACATTTTTTTTGAATAATTCAGGTTAGTCTTTGAGTTTTTTCACATAGACCTTATAAACCTCACCATCCTCTTCCAAGCCCAGATACTCCTGTCCTGTCTGGCGACACCAGGCCGGCATATCTTCCTTGATGCCCGCATCCGTAGAGACAACTTCGAGAACTTGGCCTACTTCCAGCTCTTTGATCTTTTTTGCCGTTTGTATGATGGGCATGGGACAAAGCAAACCATAACAATCCAAGACTTCATCGGCTTGCATGGATTTCCCCTTCCAAATAAAGCTACACCCTGACCTTCGTAGCGCCGCAGTGAAGGCACTTCTCTTCTTTCTTGCCGATAACTTTTCCGCACTCATCACACTTATCGAACTCAACTTGACAGCTTCTACAGGCTCCCTCCATACCTTCGACAGGCCCGTCACAATAAGGACAGAAAAAATTTTCCTTTTTTTCTTCATGGGCTTTTTCGTCGACCTCTTTCTCGTGAGCCTTCTTGTTTTCTCTATAATTCTCGATAGCCTTGTGCAACGCGTCCGCCCCTAGGTTCGAACAGTGAAGTTTGTTTTTCGGCAATCCATCCAACTCTTCGGCAACATTATCGTTGGTGATGGCCATCGCTTCTTCCAAAGTCTTACCTTTGGCCATTTCGCTGACCATGCTGGATACGGCTATGGCTGCTCCACAGCCGAAGGTTTTGAACTTGACATCTTCGATCCGGTTGTCCTTGACTTTGACATAGAATTCCATCATGTCGCCACAGACAGGATTCCCAACTTTTCCGACTCCGTCGGCATCCTCGATGGTCCCCACATTCCGGGGATTCTGGAAGTGATCCATCACTTTTTCGCTGTAGATCATATTTTTACTCCTCCTCTTGCTTGGGATAAAGGGGAGACATTTGTCTCAACCTCTCTATGATTTCAGGGAAGACTTCAAAAAGATAATCAATATCTTCGGTGGTATTCTCTTCCACTAAGCTGAAGACCAAAGAGCCCTGCGCTGTTGCATGGTCCAGGCCCATGGCCAGGAGGACATGAGACGCCTTCAGGGCACGGGACGTGCAGGCAGATCCGCTGGCCGCGGCAATGCCCTTCATATCCAGGTTCAGAAGCATGGCCTCGCCCTCTATGAATTCCACGCAGAAGCTGGCGTGGTGAGGGAGCCTGTTTTTTGGGTGACCCGTGAGAATCACATGGTCCACCTCCTGTTCCATCCGCTGAATGATCGCATCCCTCAGGGATCTGACCATATCTCCCCGCACATTCAATTTCTCTTGAGCCATTTCGGCGGCTTTTCCCAACCCGACTATACCGGAGATGTTTTCTGAACCTGCACGTTTACCACTTTCCTGGATACCACCGTCGATTTGAGGAAGGCAGCGCGTTCCCTTTTTCAGGAAAAGAGCAGCACTGCCCGTGGGTCCGTAAAACTGATTCCCAGCAAGACTCAGCGCGTCGACGCCCAGGGTTATCACGCTTACGGGAATATTTCCCACAGCATCCACAGCATCCGTATGACATAAGACCCCCATCTCTCGACAGACTTTGGCCACAGCTGCTACAGGTTCGATCGTCCCCACTTCGCCGTTTGCAAGCATAACAGAAACCAGGACCGTCTCCGGCGTGATCGCCTTTCGGACGTGCTCAGGATCCACTAAGCCAAAGGAATCCACAGGGACTTCTGTAACAGAAAATCCAGACTTTTCCAGGCTCTTCACTGGATGCAAAACAGATTGATGTTCTACCGCAGACACCACGATATGTTTTCCCTTCGTCCTCTGAGCAAGAGTCATACCCTTGATGGCAAAGTTGTTCGACTCAGTCCCGCTGGAGGTAAAAAAGACCTCCTCGGTGTCCGCTTCAATCAGCTGTGCAACCTTTTCCCGAGCCTCTTCGATGGCGCTCGCAGTCTCTTGACCGAAAGAATGGAGACTCTGCGGATTGCCGTAGAACTCCTTCAGATAGGGAAGCATGGCCTCCATGACTTGAGGATGCACAGGGGTTGATGCAATATGGTCAAAATATACTCTTCTCATCGTATCTTCCCCCAGCCATACATTTACACGGATTCAACCTCTTTGATCTCGGGGATTTCTTGTTTTAACACGCGTTCGATGCCCATCTTAAGAGTCATTTGAGACATCGGGCAGCCCCCGCAAGCGCCTGTTAACTTTACTTTCACTACCCCGTCTTCAACATCGACGAGCTCCACATTTCCTCCGTCCGCCATGAGGGCAGGGCGAATCTTATCTAATGCTTTCTCGACTTTTTCTCTCATACTTTATATCTCCTTTATATGAATTATTCATAAAATCTGCCGATACTTTCCTCTAAAAAAACTTCCAATTCTTATTGTTCATAAGCTTGATCACATAAAGTCCTTCATTATAGCATCAAGTTTTTTTTCATCAACATCCAACTTGGTTAGTGCGATCGGCGTGTCGCTGGGCAAACTTAAGTCGTCGAAAGACGGTCGTTCCTCATGATAAAGCAGCCCAATGGGGATTTTGCTCTGATCAGACAGTACTTCCAGCGCTTTTTTCTTATTTTTGGCACTAAAATTTGTGTCGTCATCCAGATTGACAATATGTTCCTTGAACCATTTGTAGGTGTTTATCTTGTTGTGGGTGACACAAGGGCTCAGCACTTCGATCAAGGAAAATCCGTTGTGTGTCATGCCCTCTATGATCAATGCCGTCAAATGTTCGGGAATCCCCGAGAATCCACGGGCTACGAATGTCCCGCCCGACACGATGGCCAGTCGAGGTCCATCTAGCGGAGTTTCTTTAGAGCCGAAGGGCGAAGAGACCGACACATACCCTTTTTGGCTCGTGGGAGAGGTCTGACCTTGTGTCAGGCCATAAACACGATTGTCTACAACAATACAGATCATATTGACATTTCTTCGATTGGCGTGGATAAAATGGCCCACGCCGATGGAATAGGCATCTCCATCCCCACTCACAGCCAGGACTGCCAGGCTTGAATTCGCAAGTTTGACGCCTGCTGCCACTGGAAGGACTCTTCCGTGCAGCCCATGGAATCCATAGGCATTGAAATAATTGTTGAGCCGTCCATGGCAACCGATGCCCGTTACGATCACCATCCTCTCGGGCGGAATTTGGAGAGAAGCAGCGGCCTTTTTCAGAGCGGCAAAGATGCCATAGATGCCACATCCCCGGCACCAAGTGGGATCATGGAGATGATAGCTGTTTTCCTTCATTGTTCTAACACTCCAAGCATGCTTTCTGCAATCTCAACGGGCCTGAAGGTGTGGCCAGAATATTTATTGATCTTATGGACACGGGAACACTCGACGCCCTGGCCCTGGATCAATCGGCTCAATTGTCCTGAATAATTATTTTCCACGACAAACACGGTGTTGCAGCTACTCATAAATTCTTCGACCTCTGCCGCAGAAAAAGGCCAGAGAGTGCGGACCTGCAGATACTTGGTCGAGATCCCTTTTTCCTCCAGTTGATCCATGGCCTCCCTGATCGGACAGATTGTGGACCCAAATCCGATGATCCCGATATCTGATTCCTCTTTCCCCCAAAGCTTGGGTGGGATCACATCTTTGGCAGCGATATTCAGTTTGGTCATTCGTTTGTTCATCATTTTGATGCGGATCTCTTCATCTTCGTCACGATAACCCTTCTCATCGTGCTCGTTTCCCTCCACCATGTGGATCCCATTCGCCATGGAGGGAACGACTCGCGGTGATATACCGTTTTCGGTGAGCGCATACCTTTTATAATCCTCTATCTTGAGAAGCTCATCCTGGGAGAGGAGCATGCCTCTGTCGATGGACACTCGGGATAAGTCGAACTTTTCAACCGTATAAAAATTCTGGCCATAGTTCTGTTCTGTGAGCAAGATCACAGGACACTGGTATTTCTCTGCAAGATTAAACGCATCGGCCATAAAATAGAAACATTCTTCGATGGTACCCGGGGAGAGGACTATCCGTGGGAAATCTCCGTGCGCGCCAAACACCCATTGATTCAAGTCAGATTGCTCGGGCCTTGTCGGTAATCCCGTACTCGGACCCACCCGCTGAACATGCGCGACAACTATGGGAATCTCGGCCATCCCAGCAAGGCTAAATCCCTCCATCATCAAGGATGCTCCGGGGCCTGAAGTTGAGGTCATCGCTCTCACTCCGGAATAGGCAGCCCCAAGCGCCATGTTTATGGCTGCGATCTCATCCTCGGTTTGCACAACCAAACCGTTAAATTTATGGATATGCTTGAGAAGCCACTGCCAAATTTCAGTGGCCGGGCAGATCGGATACGCGGCAAAGAAACGGCACCCGGCAGCGAGGGCACCCAAGGCGATGGCTTCATCTCCGGATAAAAAAAGTCTATCCTTATCGGGCCTTTCCTCAAGAGAGTGTCTCTCCTCTTCTTTGATGATCTTCTCGGCTTCGTCACACCCAAGTCTCAGAGCCTGGATGTTCTTTTCGACGATCTCTTTACCTTTTCTTTTGAGGAAGACCTCAGACAACACCTCTCTGATGATCTTCATGTCCAGGTCTAGAATGTAACATAGGCCTCCTAAAAGGATGGTATTCTTGAAGATCTCGCTCCTGAAATTTTTTTTGGCCAGCTCTCTCATAGGGAATTTGTGGAACGTCCGGCCTTTTTTAGGGGAAAGCCGGACACTCTCTGTAACACTTCCCTCGCAGAGGATCACGCCGTTTTCTCCGACAGATTTGATGTGCCTGAGAATAGCGTCACAATTAAAAGCCATGAGCACATCGATGTAATCCCCCCGGCTGTAAATCTTATTCAGGCTTGCCCGGATCGTGTAATTCATAGCTTCCCCTCTGATGTTCGACGGGAAATCCCTGTAGGTGACGACCTCCCATCCTTGCCTTTTCAGGATCTTTCCGAGGACATTCCCAGTAAAAAGCACACCATCCCCCGCATATCCTGCGATCATGACTTGGATATCGCTAATCATTAGACCTTTTTATGTTGAAGCTCCAGAAAACCTGTCGAAATAGTATAACACTTACTCTTCCAATTCCAGCGAAATCAGAGGTTGAACTGATTCCCATCGACGCGAAGGACTTCTTAGCTTAAATTGCGTTTCTTGTCTATACGATCTATCTATCTTTGAGGGGCTTGTCAGACTGCTTTTCTGGATCTTCTCTTTCTCATTGGCTTATTGCAGCAGATAATAACATGCTCTTCCACACATCCGCAGAATTCATCGACGATCACTCGAAAGCCGCATACATTGCATTCGTATTTCAGGTCCTTCTGGGCTTTCGCCGGAGTTTTTTTCTTAGGTGCGGCTTTGGCTGTTTTTTTCACAGCTTTAGGCTTTGCAGATTTCTTTTCCGTTGTTATTTTCTTGGCCGCAGTTTTTACTGGTTTCTTTGCCGTTATTTTCTTTGTGGTTTTTGTCGTGGTTTTTTTCGCTGGCATTTATGACCTCCCTGTAAGCAAGATTATTGTATTCATCAAGATATATTTATCATTTTATACACGTTGAGTCAAGACTCTATATATCCTATCAGATTTATAGATTCTTGTCCATATGGCTCTCTGGGTCATTCTCTTTGGTCAATCGAGATAGTGATGGGACGAGGATTGATTCAATGATCGAAATAGACACAACAGATCGGATCAAAAAAAAAGATAAAAAAAGATTACGCTATTCCTGCGCGGACTTTTTCAAGGTCGATTATTCCGTCGAGCGTGCTGTCGCGGAAAATCGTCTCTCGACGTTCCACTCCTGTCGAAACGATGGATATTTGTGTCTCGACAAGGTCCTCAATGCGTGAGACATAGTCCTTGAATTCCTGGGGGAGAGTCTGAAACTCCGTGTTTTGAGTGACAGAGACGGCCCATCCTCTATGCACCTCATACTGTGGTTCCACTTTATCGAGGACCCAGCTTTCTATAGGGAAATCCTTCAATACGGTCCCTTTGTATTTGTAACTCACACAGATCAATATTTCATCTACTCCATCCAGCACATCAGATTTTGTCAGGGCGATGGATGATAGCCCGTTCAAACGGCAGGCGTAGGATATCGCCACAGCATCAAACCACCCGCACCTTCGAGGACGGCCGGTAGTGGCGCCAAACTCCTGTCCTTTCTCGCGGATGTATTGACCCCACTCATCATGGATTTCGGTCGGAAAAGCCCCCCCTCCTACACGAGTTGTGTAGGCTTTGGCTATGCCGATCACTGCATCGATCTTATCAGGGCTGACTCCCAAACCTGTGCACACTCCTCCGACAGTGGAGTTCGATGTGGTCACAAAGGGATACGTGCCGTGATCGATGTCCAGCAGTGTTCCCTGAGCCCCTTCAAAAAGCACCGATTGTCCGGCCTTTATGCGTTCATTCAAAATAATAGAGACATCCTTGATGTATTTCGCAATTTCAGAAGCATACTTCGCATATTCATCAAAAGTTTTCTCTGGATCGATCAATGGTGCTCCGAAATGGGCCAAAAAAATGTTCTTCTCAGCGACGTTCTGCTCAACTTTCTCTTTGAGGATCGACTCATTCAGAAGGTCACCGACCCTGATCCCACAGCGGGCCATCTTATCCACATATGCAGGACCGATCCCTCTCATCGTTGTCCCGATCTTTCTATTGCCCATCCTCTCTTCGCAGACTTTCTCCCAGGCAGAATGATAGGGCAAAATCAGATGGGCGTTCTTGCTCACCGCGATGTTTTCGCCCACGTCCACACCCAGCTCTCGTAGCTCGGCAATCTCTTTGAGGAATGCTCTCGGGTCGAAAACCACACCGTTCCCGATCAAGCAGAGCTTATCCGCGTGGAAGATTCCCGATGGGATGACATGAAGGACAATTTTTTTGCCGTTCACATAAACCGTATGCCCGGCGTTATGCCCTCCCTGAGATCGGGCGACAATGTCAAAAGATGGAGTGAAAAGGTCAACTATTTTTCCCTTGCCTTCATCGCCCCACTGCATGCCAAGAACAACACAATTCGCCATAAATATCCCTCAATATGTAACTTTTATTTGTCAGGAAAAATCAGTGAATCCTGAATTTTATCAGAAGTCAGGCAGATTCACAAGCTCAAAAACCCACTGCGACCTGAAGCAAGAGCATGTCGTTTTTTTTCTCGACACCTTTTTCTCTGTTAAACTGATATTCCAGCTTGAAAAAGGCCATTTGGGAAAGGTTGTAGACTAAGCCCAGGGCCCAGCGTTCTCTATCTTCGGATATTCCGAGTCCAGGAAGCACCGGGCTTAAAAAACCAACTCCATGGAACGGATCTTCATACTCATAATGCTGATAACTCACCACCGGCCAGAGACCCTGAATGTTAAAAGTCAGGAGTGCAAAATATCCCTTTCCTGAACCGTCTGCATAATCTGCGGGATTCTCGTTGTCAGCCCAGGTGTATTCACCGATCAACTGGTAATTCCGGCTGATAAAGGAAACATCCAAACACTGAAGAACCAGGTTCCGACTGTTGTTTTCGTCATATTTCCCTCTGTAATAGGAGTATCCGACTTCAAATTTCTGATCGACATTCCAAGCCACTCTCCCCCCGAACCCTTTATCTCTGTTGCTGTCCTTAAACTGCTGCCCCTCATTCAGCCAGTCGTTCTCTCGAAGGCCGTTTCCCACATAGGCGGAATAGAGCAGACCGGCGATCGTTCCGGATACCTGGACCCCGATGTCTCGCCACATAGCCGGATAGAAGTACTTCACATTCATGGGCGGTTCGATAAGAAATGTCTCGTGAGCGCGGCTGTTTTCGTTGTATTTGCCAAAGGGCACAAGATAAAGGCCCAAATTGAAGTTGAACGTATTGGAAAATGAGAATCCCAACAGGGTTTGATTTAACTCCACCTGAACATCCTGTTGGAACACCACCTCAGCCACATAATTCACTTTTGCGGCGAGAAAACCCGAAAAGATGAGCCCCAGTTTTGGATTCTGGAACGTTCCATAGGGATAGACGCTTTCATTCTTACTATCCAGGTAATCCACCGAAAGATACCCGTTGATCTTGAGTTGAGTATTCTGCGCAGAAACTAGATCGGCACAGAAAAAAATGAGAACAAAAAGACAAAATTTTCTCATATTACTGAAAAGTCAAACCCGTCTTCCAATATGGCTTCTTTCCACTTGCTAATATTCGCCTTCAGTTTAATGATCTGCGATATATCGCTCACTCCCTCTTTGATGCCCATCCAGATCGCCCCAACAATGACTCCATCCTGGAGGACGACCTTTTTATAAATCCCCTCTTCTCTTATTTCTTTCCTGAGCTCTTCGAACGTCCCCTCTTCTGGATTTACCATGCCTATGGAAGTGAGATGAACGCCCATGACTTTGAGTGTGTTCGAAGGGATCGTGCCCAAATACTCTTTTTCCTGGCCAATAACATTGTATGCTGCTGAACGTGCCTGGTCGAACGAAGCTGGTATGATTCCGTATACTCTGCCTTTGTGTTGAACGGTATCGCCCACGCCATATATCAAAGGATCACTGGTCTGCAGATATTCATTGACGACCAAACCACGATCCGCTTCCAGCCCTGCTTCTTGAGCCATAGAGATATTCGGTCTCGCTCCTGCTGCAACTAGAGCCATGTCCGTTTCCCATTCATCACCTCCCTTGAATCTCAATCCGCGGATGTCATCCTGTCCCAGAAACTTCTCGGTGGCCGTGCCCACTCTCACCTGGATGCCCATCCTCTCGATATGGTGTTGAAGAATGGATGCACCTTGCTTATCCAGCTGTCGCGGCAACAAACGGTCGAAAAACTCGACAACTCGGACTTGTGCGCCTCGCGTGTTAAGGGCCCTGGCGATCTCAAGCCCCAAAAGCCCTCCACCGATCACCACGACATTCGGATGATCGGCCAGATACTCTAAGATTTTATAGGCATCATCAATGCTCCAGAGCGTAAAGATCCCCTTTTTTTCTGTTCCCTGGAAGGGGGGAACAAATGAATGAGATCCGTTTGCAATAATAAGTCGGTCGTATCTCTCCTTGTGTCCTTGATCGAGCTCGATCTTTTGGGACGCGGGGAGGATCTTTTTGACAGGTTTAGAGAGATGGATGCGGATATTTTGGCTTGTGTACCAATCTTCGGGAAAGGCAAACAGCCGTTCAAAAGGGATCCGCTCGGCAAGAAAATCGATCAGATTCGGACGGGGATAATAATGGTATTTTTCCCTGGCGAACACATCGATTTCCGCATTCTGATCGAGTTCCCTCAGAGTTTTGGAAAAGATGATACCGGATATACCATTTCCAACGACGACAACTCGCATAAGCTTAGGTTCTCTTCAAGGGCTTAAGCCATTTTTTGAAAAAACTCTTTTCCCACACCGCACTGCGGACAAACCCAGTCATCGGGCAGATCCTCAAAAGCTGTTCCCGGTGCTATCCCATTTTCTGGGTCGCCTAGTTCCGGGTCATAAATGAAACCGCAAGCTGTACATTCCCATTTTTCCATCGCGATTCTCCCTTCTTTATATTGTCAACTCCACTGGAAAAATCAATCTTCCTCGAGGACATGCTCCTCGTATTCTTTTTCCAGTTTCAGTTTGTGCGTTTTCTCCTGGAGGATGAGAAATTGGAACAATTTTTTCAGATCTTCATCCTCGGCGTTTCTTTCCAAATTAGAATAGAGTTTCACAGCTTCTTGTTCCTTTTTGGCTGCAAATATGAGCAGGTCCTGGAAGGTCATCTCCTCTGCTGGAGGCTCTTCCGTTAAATAATCACTGATCTTCAAATCGGGGACTTCTTTAATCTCAAAGGATGCGATCTTTTGATCCGTGATCTCTTCGAGAAGGCTTTTGTGATTCTTCTCCTCTCCCTGAAGATCGATCAAAAGCTCCTTCAGCCCGGGAGATCGTGTCTTTTCGCTCATTTTCCCATATGAAGCAATGGCTTCTTCCTCTCTGGAAATGGCAAATTTCAGAATGTCTTGAAACTTGGATGGATCCATGATCACTCTTTTCTATTCTCTCCCAGTTATGTTTTCTTGCCGTAAAATTCAAACGGACCACTATTATAATGAATCAAATTTACGCTTGCAACGACTAACCTGGACTATTCATAAAAAATGTCGATACTTAATATAAATTATATGATATCTGTATATTACCTTGAGTTGACTGATTATATCAATGATCATCACGTTCTCCATGTTGATTCTATTTATGATCGACATTTTTTACCCTTCGGGCGAGCTGATCTCACTGCATCTGCTTCGTTGCAAAGGATTTGCGGTGGACAACCACAGCTGCATCCTTTGCGCCTTGCATTTTTCAGCGGATTCGATTATTATTTTTCTCTCAAATGAAAACAAGAGCTATTCTCAGCCTTATATTAAGCTGGTTTATTCCAGGTCTGGGCCATATCTTTTTGAAAAAATACACCAGGGGTCTGGTCTTTTTTCTCTGTATCTCCTGCATGGCCGCTCTTGGACTCTTCATAGGAGGGAAAATCTACTCCTTCCAGACGGAAAATCCTCTGACTATACTCGCTTTTTTTTCTGACCTCGGGATCGGAGCTCTCTATGTCTTGTCCAAGATCATCCCCATTGGTCTCGGAAACATAAAGGCTGTGACATTTGAATTCGGGACCGCTTACATCGCCGGTGCAGGTCTTTTGAACTATCTTGTTGCCTTGGACGCATTTGACATCGCCTCGGGGAAAAAGAAATGATACTGAAAAGCCACATACTATCGATGGTCTTGTACGCATTCTTTGTCTGTGTCGTCCTGGCCCTCATCAGAAGAGATGAGAGAAAAGCTCAGATCAAATACGCTTTATCCCTGTTTGCAATCATGGTCATCGGAGCCACCATTTTCGGCTGGTTTATGTTCCTTTTTATTTAGCCTCTTCCCTGTCTTTGAAAGGGAAAATCGATGTGTTATAATCTTCACCCATCCTGCTAACCTGAATGGCAGATGGCATCGATAAACAGGAATGGACCAGAGGGCCTAAAGAGACCGAACGAGTCAAATAGTCAGATATGATTGAGCTATATCACATCTGGAAGCAATACCAAAAAGCGCAGTGGGCTCTTTCGGACATCACGTTCCGTGTGGACAAAGGGGATTTCTGTTTCATTACGGGACCGAGCGGTTCCGGAAAGACCACTTTGCTCAAGATCCTGTATCGCCAGATCTTTCCCACCCAAGGACAGATCGTCATCGACAACAGAAACATCCTCAAAATCTCTGACCATAAGATCTATCAACTGCGGCGACATATGGGAATCGTCTTCCAAGATTTTCGCTTGGTCTTTCATAAAAAGGTATTCGAGAACGTGGCTGTTGTCCTTCAGGTGCTGGGAATTCCAAGGAAGGAGATCAGGCGAAAGGTCTTTAATGCCCTGAGAATGGTCAATCTGCACAATAAAATGTGGGAATACCCGGCGCATCTCTCTTACGGAGAACAGCAGCGAGTGGCGATCGCGCGGGCGGTCGTCAACAGCCCCAAGATCATCTTGGCGGATGAGCCGACAGGGAATCTCGATACAGAATTGGCCTTTGAAATCATGAGTTTGTTCAAGGATATCAACACAAAAGGGGCGACTGTTCTTATCTGCACCCATGACAGAGAGCTCATCCGGAACTTCGGCCAAAAAATCCTATTCCTGTATAAGGGAAAATTACTTAGAAAGGAATCACTCTAATTTTTCAAAATCTGAAGTACTTTCTGACAGAGACCTCAAACAACATCTGGCAGTATAGGGTGCGCAATTTTTTCTCGATCACGATTATTTGTCTGACTTTCCTTACAGTGGGAGTCTTTCTGGCACTCGCAAACAATCTCGAACATGTGGCTGAACAAATTTCCAACAACATGGCAGCCGTCTTCTTTTTGGACACGGATATCTCAGAGGAACAACTCAATGCCGTAGAAGAGGAGTTGAAGCGGTCTCAGCTGGTTCTAGAAACGACATTCGTGAGTGCGGAACAGGCGGTGGACAAATTCAGAGAAAAGTTTCCCGAGCTTCAAGGGATCATCGAAAATATAAAGATCAATCCATTCCCTCCCTCTATAGAAACAACATTTAAGGAAAAGACCATCACTTTCAGAGAGGCATCGGGACTCATCACTCAGATCAAAAACATGCCGGGTGTAGAGGATGTTCAATTTAATCAGGAATGGGTCGACCGTGTGAATTCATTCTCCCGGCTAGCCAAGGCGGTCGGTTTTTTTCTTGGGGGAATACTGGTTCTGGCATCCTTTTTCATCATCTCCAATGTGATAAGATTGAACGTCTTCGCGAGAAAGGATGAAATTGAAATTCTCCGGCTCGTGGGAGCGACAAACACATTTATCAGGGTGCCGTTCCTCCTTGAAGGGATCACTTTAGGTGTTATTGGGGGATTAGTCTCTCTCTTCCTTCTTCTCCTCTTGATCAATTCGATCCCCATATATTTGGGATCCAGGCCCGGGGTCTTGAACGAGCTGATCAATTTCCGCTATCTCACGCTCTCTCAATCTATCACGATTATTGCAGAGGGAGGCGTTATCGGTTTCTTGGGAAGTCTCACCTCGCTCGCACGATTCCTAAAGACATAGGACATCAAGCATAAAAATTTCTTTCTGAGGATTAGATCCCGCCAAAAATTATGCCATTTCCCGATTTAGGCCTCATGGAAGAGTTGTGAGGCGAGGTGGTGAGCCATGCGTAGAGGTTCGGGAATCCTGTAATTGGAATACTCGAGCACGAGCTCTCGCGAAACCTGGAAATCAATTTTGTGGCCAGGAGAGACAAAAACAGGTTTGACTCCGGTCCGGGTGCGCAAACAGTAGCCGACTTTCTCGTAATCGGTATTTTTCAGCTCCGAGTATTCTCCCCTTTCCTCTCCAGGAGATTGGAAGGGAAAAAATGAATTCTTTGCGCATCCGATCGTGCTGATATCCAAGATCACTCCCATATGGGACGCAAGCCCCATCTTCCGGGGATGAGCGATCCCGTTGCCATCAAAAAGTGTCACATCGGGCTTTTTGTAGAGTTTTCGGAATACCTTTAAAAAGGCAGGCCCCTCTCGGAAATTCAGGAATCCGGGCACATAAGGGATGGGGACATCACACACTTCCTTTCCGATCTCAGCGATAACGAATTCGGGCATTTTATAGACGACGACAACCACACCGATTTTTCGTTTCTCCTCATCATAGCTGGAGTCCACTCCAGCCACCAGCTGGACTTCGCGTTTTTCCCAGGTGAGGTCTAATCTGGCAGACAATCGCTTTTGTGCTTCGATAGCTTTCTTGAAATCGAACAACTCTTCTCTCCTCTATATGAGTATACTTTAGAAATATAAATCTTGAAACATTCTTTGTATTATTGTATGCAGAGAGAAGCCAGAAGCCTGTCTGAATGACGTTTTCTATTCATTCGATAGGCCGAGAGAGTCCGGTGTAAGTTGACACAATAATAAACTTGGCTTAAAATTCAAAAAATGCTACCAATCGGGCAAGATCTTAAACGAGAACGGGAACTGCGAGGGATCTCTCTTAAAGAAATTGCCGAATCCACAAAAATAAACATTCGATTCCTCAGGGCTTTAGAAGAGGAGCAGTTTGATGTACTCCCCGGGAAATTCTTCACAAGAGGTATCATCCGGGGATATGCTAAATATTTGGGACTGGAAGAGGAAAGCGTCTTGAACAAATACCACGACGCCCTCCAATTCCTTGATCAGGGCGAAAAAGAGGAAGAAAAGACATTCTCCTCGAGCTTACCGATGAATATCCAGAATGTGATCCGGATCGCCGCTTTTGGCGCTGCTGTCATCGCTGTTTTAGTGGCGCTTTTCTTCATTTTCCAAGGCAAGGAGGCACCTCCTCCGATTCAACTTCCCACAACCGAAAGCACAACTCAAAGAGATGCCGTCCTACTTCTTCCTGACACAGAGCCTGCAGAGGAAATCGAGGAAGAGATCCAAGAACTGAATTTGAACATCTCTTTTCATAACGATACATGGATTCAAGTATATGCCGATGGTGAACAGATCTACGAAGGTATCAAATTACCGGGAGGAAAACTCCAGGTTGTCGCACGCGAAGAGCTTGTGATCGATGTGGGAAACGCAGGAGGCCTCACCTACACCCTGAACAATCAAAGAGGAAAGCCCTTCGGACCGTCCGGAGCCGTTAAAAAAAATATCCGGATCACCCTCGACAACATTGATGAATTCATCCTGAACTTAGATAATAATGCTGAACAAATAAGATAAGATAGAGAGCCAGAATACACAGCAGGGAAATGGCTTCTAAACAGCGGAGAATAAGATAAAGATGGAAGGCACAAAGAGAAAAGGCCCTCGAGTATTAGGGGGCATCATGGTCACCCTAATCATCCTTTTCTTTGTCACTCAATTCTTCCTCCGAGAGGCACAACAATTCTCTCCCACTTCAGTCACTAACGTGCTCCTGCTCTCTCTGCAAATCATTGTGTTTCTGCTCTTTCTCATCCTCCTGTTCGTTTTTGCACGGAGTTTGATAAAACTCTATCTTGAGAGAAAACGAAAAGTTGCTGGAGCCCATTTCAAAACAAAGCTTATTCTGTTCTTCATCTCCCTGTCTCTCATTCCCACCCTGTTGCTCTTCCTCTTTTCCAGTGACCTGATCAGCAGAAACATCGAACAGTGGTTCCGAACACCGATTGATACGATCCTTAACGACACCAAAAGTCTCGCCGACGGCTTCTATCTCAACAATGAAGAAGTCACCCTGCACTATGCCCAACAGATGAGTCAGGCCATACAAGAGCAGAATCTCATCGACCTGGAACGCCGACGCCCCTTGATGGAATTTGTCCGCACCAAACTGAAAGAGTACAAGCTGGACGAGATCGGCATCTACTTGGATGATGAGGAACTGTTCTCCTATCTAAACCCGGATCTGCCACTCCAAGATTACCAGGATCTGACATTAAACCTTGTGAGAAGAGCTCAGCTTGGGGAACAGATCAAACGGATTGATTCCATGGGCAACGGTGAGATGATCCGCAGAGGAGTATCCTTCAGTATTCCAGATGTGGGAAATCTGCTCGTTGTTACAGGGAAGTTTCTTCCTCAGAACTATGCGCAGCGTATCAATAACATCACGGCCTATGTTCAGAGATATAGTCAACTCAAGATCCAGAAAAATCCGGTAAAAACTTTCTATCTGATCACACTGATCTTTGTGACATTGCTCATCATCTTTGCAGCAAGCTGGATCGGCTTTCAACTCGCCAAAGGGATAACCGTTCCCATCGAAAAATTGGCAGAGGCAACCAAAGAGGTTTCTAAGGGGAACCTGAATGTCAAGGTCGAGACTCCGGCGTCTGACGAACTGGGAATCCTCATCGATTCCTTCAATGAAATGACATCCGACTTGAAAGAAAGCCAGCACAACATCGCACAAAAAACGGCCGAGCTGGCAGCACGAAAACAGTATATCGAAACCATCCTGAACAACATCACCACAGGAGTCATCACCCTCAATGCCGAGGGTACAATCACGACCATCAATCCCTCGGCACGCGAAATGCTCGGGTTGAAAGAGAAGAGCCTTGTCGGAAAAAACTATAACGATGTTCTTGCCGACCCTGAATATACAGAGATCGTGGAGAACATCCAGAGAGGTCTCAAGAAGAAATACCATCTCTCCGACAAAGAAATAAAGATCAGTATCAATGAACAGAACGCCGTTTTTGGATTGACTCTTTCTCCTCTTAAACAATCAAACCAAGCGTTTTCCGGCATGATCGTGGTCCTTGAAAACTTGACACAGCTGATCAAGGCCCAGAAGATCGTGGCATGGAAAGAGGTCGCTCAGCGTGTGGCTCATGAGATCAAAAACCCGCTCACACCGATCCAGTTGTCTGCGGAACGCATCATCAAGAACCTCACCAAGAACGACACGGGAAGCAACGACGTCATTCAAGAGGGGGTCGCCACCATCGTCCAGGAGGCTGGAACGATCAAATCACTCTTGGATGAATTTTCCACATTTGCCCGACTGCCTGCTATCCGCCTTCAATCGGCAGACATCCATGATGTCATCAATCACACTATTTCTCTTTTTAAGGGGATCTTCTCCGATATCGATTTTGACACTTCCTTTGCGCCGAATGTACCATCCTCCATCCAGCTCGACCCAGAACAAATGAAGCGTGTTTTTATCAATCTATTTGACAACGCGATCGATGCGATGAACAAAAAGGGAAAGATCAACATCAACACATCTTTTGATCGCGAGCACCAGAGCATTCGTGTGGAAGTATCTGACACAGGTCCAGGAATTTCTAAAAAGGACAAGGAGAAACTTTTCCTGCCACATTTTTCAACCAAGTCAAAGGGATCAGGACTGGGTTTAGCGATCGTGAATCAAATCATCAACGAACACAACGGCGCCATTGACGCCGAGAACAATAAGCCTTTTGGAGCCAAATTCATCATACAGATACCCGCATGATCAGAGACAAAATTCTCGTTATCGATGACGAGGCCGGAATCAGGTCCTCACTCAAGGGGATCCTAGAGGACGAGAACTACCTCGTCAAAACAGCAGATTCAGGAGAGAAGGGCCTTAACCTGTTGAAAGGGGACAATTTCGGCCTTGTTTTTCTTGACATACTGCTCCCCGAGATGAACGGGATCGAGGTTCTAGAAAATATTCAAAACACAGAAGATATCACACAAGTCATCATCATCACCGCACACGGGTCTATTGATATGGCCGTCAAGGCGACTAAACTGGGTGCTTTTGATTTCCTCGAAAAACCCCTCACCTTAGAAAAAGTTGTTCTGACCGCAAAAAACGCACTGAAGCAGAAAAAATTAGAGGAAGAAAACATTCAATTCCGCGAGCGAATTCGAGCCAAATATAAGCTGATCGGAAAGAGTGCTCCGATCCAAAGGTTAAGAGAAAGAACAAAGACTGCGGCACCGACAGATGGAAGAGTTCTCATTTACGGAGAAAACGGAACGGGAAAAGAACTCGTCGCTCAGTTGATCCATCAGGAAAGCCCTAGAAAAGATAAACGATTTATCCAGATAAATTCCGCGGCCATTCCTGATGATCTGATTGAGATCGAGTTGTTCGGTTATGTCAGAGGAGCCTTGCCCAATGCCGTTAAAGATAAGAAAGGAAAGCTGCTCCTTGCTGATGGGGGTACGCTGTTCTTGGACGAGATCGGAGACATGAACCTGAAGACGCAGGCCAAGCTGGTGAGAGTGATCGAAGAACAAAAATATGAACCCATAGGATCGACAGAATCCATTTCCATCGATACACGGCTAATAGCAGCCACTGATAAAAACTTGAAGCAGCTTATCGCGAAGAACAAATTCAGGGAAGACCTTTACTTCAAGCTGAACGTGATCCCCCTGTACATTCCACCTTTAAGGGAGCGGAAAAACGATATTCCCCTATTGATCAACTACTTTTTAGAGTACTTCGCAGAAGAGACGGGGAAAAAACAAAAAACCATGAACAAAGAAGCCATGGAAGCTTTTATCAACTATTCCTGGCCTGGCAATGTCAGTGAGCTCATCAACGTGATCGAACGGTTTGTCATCATGATCAAAGAGGATGAGATCAGAGCCAATCACCTTTCCCTTCTCGTGGAGCCCATCGAATCCCAGATAGCACCCAGTCTTGTCGAAACAAAATCTTTGGAGAATGCCACACAACAGTTCGAAAAAGAATATGTTCACCAAGCGTTGATCAAGAACAAATGGGATCTCACAAAAACGGCAGATGAACTCGGAATCGACCGCAAAAAACTGAACAAAAAGATCATAGATTTTGGCGTTACCTTCCTGGGCTAAAACATCTCCTTTTCATTTTTAGCGTGACATTTGAATTTTAATTTTGCGCTGATATAATAGAGAAAATTTTTAGAGACAGACGATGGAAGCACAGTTCTTAAACATCTTAACAGATATCCGGAATTTCATATGGGGAACGCCATTGCTAGTGCTGCTCGTGGGCACGGGGATTTTTCTGACGATCCGTCTGAAAGGCCTTCAGATCAGAGGGCTCGTTTACTCTCTCTATCTCGCCTTCATTCAGCGTAAAGAGGACGATGAAGAGGCGGGTGACATTTCTCATTTCCAGGCCCTCATGACAGCATTGGCTGCGACAGTGGGAACAGGGAACATCGCGGGAGTGGCTACAGCGATTGTTGCGGGAGGACCGGGAGCACTCTTTTGGATGTGGGTCACCGGCCTCTTTGGGATGGCGACCAAATACGCTGAGGCTGTCCTCGCCATCAAATACAGGGAAAAAGACGAGTTCGGGACCATGAGCGGCGGGCCCATGTATTACATATCCAAAGGGTTGGGCATGAAATGGCTGGGTGTGCTTTTTGCTATTTTCGCTGCGATCGCTGCATTCGGCATCGGCAACATGGTCCAATCCAATTCTGTAGCCGAGGCGGTGAAGACCTCCCTCAATATTCCCCATTACATCACAGGGATTGTCTTGGCTCTCTTTACGGCCATGGTCGTTCTCGGCGGTATTAAGAGCATCGCCCGAGTCACGCAAGTTCTTGTCCCTATAATGATCGTGATCTATTTTATAGGGGCCTTGATCATTTTGATGCTCAAGATCTCCGTCATTCCCGGCATCTTCGCTCAGATATTCAAATCGGCCTTTACACCCACAGCAGCATTGGGTGGATTTCTAGGTACCACATTGCGCGAGACCATGAGAGAGGGCGTCGCTAGAGGGGTGTTCTCTAATGAATCCGGCTTGGGCTCGGCTCCGATCGCAGCCGCCGCAGCGAAAACGCCGAATCCAGTCAAGCAAGCGCTTGTTTCTATGACACAGACCTTTATCGACACTCTTGTGGTGTGTACCATGACTGGCCTGGTCATACTCTCCAGCGGTCTGTGGACCATGGATAAAACCGGAGCTGAACTCACAACTCTTTCCTTTAGAGAATCCCTGCCCGGCGGGATCGGTGAATTTGTGGTGACCTTCGGTCTCATCTTTTTCGCATACTCCACTATCCTCGGCTGGTGCTATTACGGTGAAAAATCCATTGAGTATCTTTTTAAAGAACGCGCGGTTAAGATCTACCGGATCGTGTTTGTGATCTTTGTTGCGGTAGGCACCATGTTGAAACTGCAAACCGTATGGACTCTTGCAGACATTATGAACGGGCTCATGGCTCTTCCCAATCTGGTGGGTTTGATCGGACTTAGCTCGGTCATCGTTGCCGAAACGAATAAACATTTCTACAAAACAAAATAACCTGAATCAATTCCAATATCCCTTTGGTTAAAGCGGAAGAGCAACATACATCATGAAGACAAATTGTCTGCAATTCAGATTTACTGTCGCTGAAAAGTATGTTAAGGTGTAGGGCGAAAAAGGCAAGGTAAGGCAATGAAGGTTAAATCTCAGAGGATTGTTATAAGCTCCGCACGAAAATTCATCAACATAGGAGCTCTGACACGGCTCTGGAATCTTGTCAAAAACTTTCACGCGGCTGACATCGCTTCCCTCATGAATCATCTGATCTTAAGAGAACGGTTGATCCTTTTCAACATCATCTACGAGAAGGACAAAGACAAATCCGCCGAAGTTTCGAGTGAGCTCGATCCTGAAGATGCGGTCCAGATCGTGGAAGCACTTCCCATAGAACAGATCGTTGTCCTGATGCAGATGATGCCCTCCGACGATGTGGCACCCATCATCGAGCTTCTTCCTGAGGAATTGAAAGATTCCGTGCTCACCCTCATGGAACAGAAGCCCACTGAAGATGTCATGGAACTCCTTCATTATGGAGAGGAGACAGCCGGACGGATCATGTCCCCCAATTTCTACGCTCTGAACGAGAAAACGAATGTCTCGGATGCCATTACAGCCATGCAACTGGAGGGGGACGTGGAGTCGGCATTTTATCTGTATGTGGTCAATGATCAGCACCAGTTGAAGGGCGTTGTCTCTTTAAGACAGTTTTTGTTTGCCCTGCCGAATACTCCTATCAAAAATATCATGACCACTGATGTCATCAGCGTCCATACGGAAACCGACCAGGAAGAGGTGGCCCGAAACGTTGCCGATTACAACTTGGTGGCCATCCCTGTTATCGACACAGAAAATACACTGGTCGGAGTCGTCACTGTCGATGACATCATTGATGTCATAGAACAAGAGACCACTGAGGACATCTACAAGATGGTGTCTTTGGATACATCCGACAGAATTCAGGACAGTCCTTTGACCTCGATCAAAAAGAGGCTGCCTTTTCTTCTCCTGAGTTTGCTGACAGCTTCTGTGTCACCATGGGTTGTCAGCCATTTCAGGGGCAGTATACAGCAAGCCGTCACTCTGGCTGTTTTTATGCCTCTTGTCGCAGCCCTTGGTGGGATCGCAGGGAACCAAACCATTGCCATCATCGTGCGGGAGCTTGCCATAGGCCAGATCGAATGGATCTCTGCAAGAAAAGCCCTGTCCAAAGAAATCCTCGTTGGAATAGGCAACGGCATTGTCATCGGGACTATCCTGGGAGGGATATCGTATTTGCTGATCCGCAATCCTTATCTGGGGCTCGTTTTAGGCCTTGCAGTCATCATCAACCTTTTTGTCGCGGCTCTGGTCGGGACTATCATCCCCCTGTTCTTGAAATTGATCAAACTGGATCCTGCCTTGGGTTCGGTCAGTCTTCTCACAATGTGCACAGATTCCATGGGCTTCGCTGTTTTTCTTGGGCTTGGAACGCTCTTCCTCCAACACCTTGCCTGAAGCTCTTATGGCTCGCAAACAATCAGAATCCATCGTTTTGAGATCCTTTGAGATCGGCGAACAGGATAAGATCATCGTCTTTTTTGCCAAAGATGTCGGCATCTTCAAGGGAGTCGCCAAAGGCGCGCGCAAATTCGGGAACAGGTTCGGAAGCAGCTTGGAGCCCATGTCCCATGTCAATGTTTTCTATTATGAGAAAGAAAACAGAGAATTGGTGACTGTGAGCAACTGTGATCTGATCGAATCCTTTTTCGACACACAGAACGACCTGGATACATCATTCACACTGAGCTATTTCGCCGAGCTGATCGAGGAATTTTTCCCTCCACGCTCCAAAGATGACACGTTGTTCCGGTTACTCCTCTCTACACTCCAATCACTCAAAGCCGGAGCTGACTTGGACTTCACGAGCGCCTATTTTGAAGCCTGGTTCCTCAAGCTCAGCGGCATTCTCCCTGATTTTAAGAGGTGCAAAAAGTGTAGAGAGGCGATCTCTTCGGTGAGTTGGCTCTCCCATAATAAAGATGGCGTCTTCTGTGACCGATGCGTCCCCCAAGGAAAAGATGAGATCTCGCCAGAGATCAATGTCCTACTCGGCTGGATGAGAAAAAATCCTCCGCCGAAGGATAAGGAGCAACCCTTCGAATCCGAACACGTAGCTGCTATACGGGAAGTAATGCAGAGGATCCTCGTCTTCCATATGGAAAGAAAACCCAAGTCTCTTTCTCTTCTGCATAAGAGATCGGTAACAAAAAACGAGTAATAACCTGGACTATTCATAAAAAATGTCGATTATAAGTAGAAAGCACATTGAAAACGGAAATGTTAAGGTGATTTACTTGAAGAATAATGTAAATATTTGATATTGCTTTTATTGAACCAAGTATCGACATTTTTTATGAATAGTTCAGGTTAAAAAGGAGGTACAATTCCGATGAAACACCTAAGAAGTTTTTTAATCTTTTTATTAATCCTCAGTTTCTCACTTGTATCCACAGCCGATGAGGGGATGTGGATGCCACATCAGATGAAGGGCCTCAACCTGCAGGAAAAGGGGCTCCGGATGGACCCTGCAGACCTTTTCAAGAAAGATGGGACAGGCCTGATGAGCGCAGTCGTCTATTTGGGTGGCGGAACCGGGGAATTCGTGAGCTCCGACGGCCTGATCCTCACAAATCATCATGTGGCATTCGGTGCCCTCCAGAGAGCCGCCACAAAGGAGAATGACACCATCCAGGATGGATTCATCGCCTGGACGAGACAAGAGGAGATCCCGGCTAAAGGGTATATCGCCGATGTCTTGCTCGGTTATGAGGAAATCACGGCAAAGATCGTGTCCGGAATCAAATCCGGGATGACTCATCGCAAACAATATGAGGTCATCGATAAGGCCAAAAAAAAGCTCATCGCAGAAACGGAAAAATCAGGAAAAGATATCCGCGCCACTGTGGCCAACATGTACAGCGGAAACGCCTACTATCTGTTCCGTTTCAAGCGGATCAAAGACATCCGGATCGCGTATGCACCGCCGCGGGACCTGGGCAATTTCGGGGGTGATATCGACAACTGGATGTGGCCGCGGCACACCTGCGATTTTACCTTTCTGAGGGCTTATGTGTCTAAGGATAATGAGGGGGTGGATTACAGCACCGAGAATGTTCCCTACAAACCAAGATCCATCCTCAAGATCTCCACAGAAGGCTTCAAAGACGGAGATTTCTCTTTTGTTATGGGTTATCCAGGACGAACATACAGAAACTATACGCTCGATGAGCTCCGTTTCGACCTCAAGAACATGAGGGACAGGATGGAGCTCTTTAAGGATGTCATCGCTTTCTTTGAAAACGCAGGAACAAATGACAGGAACATCCAGATCAAGTACGCGGGGATCATCAAGGGCCTCAACAATGGCCTGAAGAACTACCAGGGGAAATTTGAGGGAATAGACAAGATCGACCTGATCGGAATAAAAAAAGATCAGGAAAAAAACTACATGAAGTGGGTGAAGGAGAATCCAGAACGAGAGAAACAATTCGGGGATGCGCTGGTGAATGTGTCGACCTTCATGGACAAGTACGCCGCCTATTACACAAAGAACAACCTCCTGGGCTTGATCGTCAGCCCTTATTTCGGCTCAACCCTCCTCTCGCAAGCGTATACCATATACCGAACGGTCGAAGAGAGAGAAAAACCCGACATGGAGAGGGAGTCAGCTTACCAGGAGAGAAACCTTCCGCTCATCAAGATGCGCATACCGCTTGCAGAGCGTGGATATCACATTGGTACGGATAGAGCTTTTTTGAAGCATCAACTCAAAAAGCTTTTGGACTCTCCAGAGGATCAGATCCCCAATGCGTTGAAAGAGCTGATAGCAAAAAAATCGGAAGAGGCGATCGATACCTTTGTTGACAATCTCTACGACAACACGATCCTTGCCGATCCGAAAAAAAGGCTCGAGCTCGTCGACAGCAAGCTGGATAAGTTGATGGACGTGGGAGATCCCTTGCTCGAATTAGCGGCAGAGCTGGAGATAGAGATGAAAATCCTCAGAGAAGAGAGCAAAGCGCTGGGGCAAGAAAGGCTCAACATCAAGAAAATCTTTCTCGCCGGATTGATGGAGCAGAAAGCTGGGAGGATCGCACCGGATGCCAACTCGACCATACGGTTCAC